>DXLT01000269.1:0-1569 GCA_019414555.1 Collinsella sp. | reverse complement strand
CAACATGTAGGGCGCCGCGTTGAGCAGGCGGCGGAAGATATCGAGGCCGTCGGCGCCGCCCTCAAGCGCCAGGTCGGGCTCGAAGTCCTTGACCTCGTGCGGCAGTGAGCGCATGACGTCGGTCGGAATGTAGGGCGGATTGGAGACAAGCACATCAAAGGTGCCCCACTCTTCGCGGGGGAATGGAACTCACCAGGTTGGTGAGGCTAAAGGCGACCTCATCGGATGTGAGACCGAGCGCGTCGCGGTTTTTGGTGGCCAGATCGATAGCGCGCGGCTCGATATCGGTGGCGGTGCAGGTAACGTGGCCGCGGCGCTCCCAGGCAAGGGAGAGCGAGATGCAGCCCGTGCCGCAGCCGACCTCGAGAACGCGGGCGATGCGGGGCTCGGCTGGGGCAGGCGAAGCGGCATCCTGAGCTGAAGCCGTCTCCTGGTCGGCACCCTCAATGGCGATGCCGTATTCGTCGAGCTCGGGCTCGGGGGTTTCCGCGGCTTCGGCTTCTGCTGCCTGCGCGGCTTCCTCGGCCTCGCGGTCGGCCAGTTCCTCGGCATAGGCGCGGCTACCGAGCACGTCGCTACCCAGCGCAGCCTCATCGGCGGCCGTCAGGTTGGCGGCACGACGCTCGGCGGTCGTGCGCTCGTCGGCCAGCGCGGCCTCGGCCTTGCGTGCCTCCTCGACCTCATCGTTCCAAGGCAGCTCAACACGCTGACGGGCAGCAGCCTCGGGGCTCAGCACCTCGGCATCCAGATAATTGAGGACTTCCTCGACGAGCATCTCGGTCTCGGGACGCGGAATGAGCACGCCGGGGGCGCACGCGACGTCGATCATGCGAAACTGCGTGCTACCGGTGATGTACTGCAGCGGTTCGCCTTTGGCGCGACGAACGACGGCCGCATGCATGGTCTCGAGCTGCGCTGCGTCGAGCGTCTCGTCCATGCGCATATACAAGTCGATACGCGCCAGGCCCGTGGCCGCGCACAGCAGCCACTCGGCAGAAAGACGGGGATGCTCCTCACCGCGCTCGGCCAGGTACTCCTTGGTCCACTCGAGACAACGCTTGATGGTCCAGATCTCGTTTGCCATGGGGTCCTCCCCTCTTAAGCGCCGGGCGGCGCGCGAATGTCGGAGCAGATTGTACGCGAGGGCGACGCACGACAAGGGACGATTGAGAGCGATTATCGAGAATCAGCCCAGAATTTTGCTTGGATTGCAATCGAAGCGTTCATTCGCCGACGTCTAAATCTGCATCCGTCAAGCTTTTGGCAAGGTTGCCCCTAACCTGACCAAAATCTAACCAAGAACTTGCCAAATCACTTGACGCGCGACGCGTCAAAAATCGTCCCGCGACTTCTTGGACGATTTTTCGGGCAATATTTCCAATAGCAGATGCACACCGTTAATTGCTTTAAGCAGGTAAGCAGCTCAAAGGCCATCACAGCTTATTGAATAACATCTCAAAGCAATGTGCCCAACCTAGTCATTTAAGAACGTCCCCAATGACTGCATCAAGGTCCCGCAGGTTGAGCATAAGTCAGACACTATGACCCAATCCAGGGGCACGGAAACGA
>DXLT01000268.1:0-1579 GCA_019414555.1 Collinsella sp. | reverse complement strand
ATGGACTCCAGCTCACTATCCAGGCGATAGTTAAGGTCGGCCTGCTGCAGCTCATACTCAAAGTCGGTCATGGCGCGCAGACCCTTGACCACGGCCCCCGCCCCCTGCTCACGAGCGAAGTCGACCAAGAGGCCGGTAAAGGGCAGGACCTCGACGCCGTCGATATCACCGAGCGCCTCGCGGGCCAGCGCCACGCGCTCATCGAGCGTAAACGTGGTGCCCACACCGTTTTTACCCTGCGACTCGGCAACAGCGACGATCACGCTGGGAAAGATGCGTCGGGCGCGGCGGATCACATCGATATGGCCAAACGTGATGGGATCGAAGGTGCCCGGGACGATCACGCGGTTGATGGTGTCATTCATGGGCGTCCTCCTGAAACGTCGTGGCATCGTTGTTATCAGCATCGGTGACGGCACTATCGCCCTCACCGTCGTCATCGCCGACCCAACGAAGCAGGTCGACCGAGGTAATGCCGTAGCGCTTCTCACGTACAGTCTCAAAGCCTACCGGATGCGCGCCCGCATCGGCGGCGGCATGCTCAAACAGGGCAAAAGCGCCAGGTGCAAGCAGACCCTGCTGAGCCAGGTTCTGCAGCAGTTCCTCGACCGGCTCGGCACCAAAAGCATAGGGCGGGTCGAGCAGGACCAGATCAAAGGGGCCGCCCGGTACACGACCGCGCGAGGCACTCGCCAGCATGTCGCCCGTGACCACGCGCCAACGCGCACGGTCACGGCAGAGCGACTCGATATTCTTGGTAATGAGCCGCGCGGCGTTGCGATCGATCTCAAACGTCGTGAGCGAGCGGGCCCCACGAGAGAGCATCTCTAACCCTAAGGCACCGGAGCCGCCAAAGGCGTCCAGCACACGGACCTCGTCCAGATCGAAATCGAATGCCGACATGACCATAGATGCGCACGCCTCGCGCACGCGATCAGTCGTGGGGCGGGTGACATCGCGACCACGGGGCTCCTCGATCTTACGACCGCGCCATTCGCCGCCGATGATTCTCATCCTCCGCTGACCTCCTTAAAAATGTGTCGATATCGCATGACGACCGCATCGCGCAGGGGGCGCGTCGCCACGGAGTCAAGGGTGCAAGCATACCGCAAGAGCTCGACCGCGTCCAAATGGGCCCACTCGATCAGTTCCTCGTCGGCATCCAGGTCGACAAAGCGCAGAGTCACACCGCCATGCTGACGGTAGCCCAGGATTTCGCCCTCGTGACGCAGACGCAGGTCCATCTGGGCGAGCGTAAAGCCATCCGCGGTTTTTTCGAGCGATTGCAGGCGATCTTGTGCTGCCGACGCGCCGCCGTTGCCCTTAGAGTGCGTCATGACCAGGCACGTGCCCGACACACTGCCACGGCCCACGCGGCCGCGCAGCTGGTGCAGGGCAGCCAATCCAAAGCGCTCGCCGTTCTCGATGACCATGACGGTGGCGTTAGGCACGTCGACGCCCACCTCGACCACCGTAGTCGAGACGAGCACGTCAATCTCGCCACGCTTGAAGGCATCGATAACCTGGTCCTTCTCCCCCGCTGGCATGCGGCCGTGAAGGCGCTCGATGGCAAGACCCG
>DXLT01000267.1:0-1586 GCA_019414555.1 Collinsella sp. | reverse complement strand
TCGGCGGCATGCGCGCCAGCGTGTACAACGCAGTCACCATGGAGGACGTACAGGCGCTGGCCACGTACATGAAGGACTTCGAAGCGCAGCATAGTTTGAGTCCGCGATCTAACTAGCCCGCAACACGCGGGCCGACCAGCCACTTCAAACCACTTGTTTTAGACAAACCTGCTAAGGAGTTTTCCATGCGCAAGATTAAAACCATCGATGACATTACCAAGGACGGCAAAGTCGAGTTTGGCGAGGGCTACGAATTTGTGAGCACCGCCGAAGAGGCCGACGCGATCCTGATGCGCTCGACCGACCTGCACGGCTACGAGCTGCCCGAGGGCATCCGCGCCATCGCCCGCTGCGGTGCCGGCGTCAACAACATCCCCGTCGAGGAATACGCCAAGAAGGGCGTCGTCGTCTTTAACTCCCCCGGTGCCAACAGCAACGCCGTCAAGGAGCTCGTCCTAGGCATGCTGGTGCTCTCGAGCCGCGGCGTGGTGCAATCGATGAACTGGGTGCGCGACAACGCCGACGACCCCGAGATTCAGGTCGATGCCGAGAAGGCCAAGAAGGCCTTTGTGGGCCGCGAGCTCAAGGGCAAGCGCATCGGCGTCATCGGCCTGGGCAACGTGGGCTCCAAGGTCGCCAACGCCTGCGTCGACCTGGGCATGGACGTTTACGGCTACGACCCGTTCATTTCCGTCGAGCACGCGTGGGTGCTGAGCCGCGAGGTGCAGCGCGTGGGCACGCTCGAGGATCTCTGCCGCGGCTGCGACTACCTCACCGTGCACGTGCCCAGCAAGGCCGACACCATCGGCATGATCAGCACCGAGCAGATTAACCTGCTGGCACCGGACGCCGTGCTCATCAACTACGCGCGCGAAACCATCATTGACGAGGACGCCGTCGACGCCGCCCTGCGCGAGGGCAAGCTCAGCTGGTTTAGCTGCGACTTCGCCACGCCCAAGACGGTCAAGATGCCCAATACGTTTATCACCACGCACTCGGGCGCCGGCACCGGCGAGGCCGAGGCCAACTGCGCCGACATGGCCATCAGCGAGCTCAAGGATTACCTGGAGAACGGCAACATCGCACACAGCGTCAACTACCCCGCCTGCAGCATGGGCAAGGCGCGCGCCGCGAGCCGCATCGCCTGCCTGCACGCCAACGTGCCCAACATGATCGGCCAGATCACGGCCATTCTCGCCAAGGATAACGCCAACGTGCAGCGTATGACCAACGAGTCCGCTGGCGAGAACGCCTACACCATGTTCGACACCGACGAGCACCTGGACAGCAGCACCATCGAGGCGCTCAAGCAGATTCCGTCGATGTATCGCGTGCGCGTGATCAAATAGCGCCGGCGCCAAGCCTGCCAGACAAGCCGCGAAGCCCATTCGGCCCCCGTTTTCACGAAACGGGGGCCGATTTCGTTGCTCCGGACAACTTTAAAATGATACCCAAAATAAGTTTTTTCGGATAATCGACGGTAAGACCCAAATCGCTTAGCACACCCGCTATGATAAACAGCTTTATCAGGGACTTTAGTAGGTAAAAATCGATTTCTCTGTGCCGAATGTAAGTTGACTGTCCAT
>DXLT01000266.1:0-1590 GCA_019414555.1 Collinsella sp. | reverse complement strand
TGCCCCGTCGTGATGCCAATGTCGAGCGAGCGGGCGAGAAAGCCCCCGTGCTCTTTGCGCGCCACGACTGGCTGCTGCTCGCTCTGGGTGCCATGGGTTCCACGTTTCTGCGCAATGGAGGTCTGGTGTTTCCCCTGGCGGCATGCGTAATCGCGGCGGCGTTTTGCGTATGGGACGTGCATGTGGCTCGTCGTGCAGCTAAGCAGACTGGTGCTGCGCCTTCAGGCGCCATCCCGCGTTTCCGCTGGGTCGGTGTTCTCGCGGTGCTCGCGCTCTGCCTTGCCTCTAATATGTACTTCACCAAGGTCTTTATGCCGGCGCACGATATCACGCCTGGTTCCAAGCGCGAAATCCTCTCGATTCCGTTCCAGCAGACGGCTCGTTTCGTCCAAAAGCACGACGGCCTCAACTCGGGCGTCAACCCCACGGTTAAGGAGGACGGCACCATTGTGGAGGCTCCTTGCGACGGCTTGGTGACCGACGAAGAGCGTGCCGTGATCGACCGTGTGCTCAAGTACGAGAACCTGGGCCGCCGCTACAACCCTGACAAGTCCGATGCCGTCAAGAACTGCTTTAACGAGTATGCCTCGCAGGAGGACATCGATGCCTATTTTGAGGTATGGGCTCAGATGTTTAAGAAGGATCCCGAGTGCTATATCTCGGCGCTTATCAATAACTACTATGGTTATTTTTATCCGAGCGCGCGCGATGCCTGGGTCTACAGCACAGCGCGTAGTGCCGAGATTATGGCGCGCCCCGACAACCTCAAGTACTTCGACTTCCATCCGGTTGACAGCAACATGGTGCGCTGGTGCGACCACCTGATCAATCTGTACCGTGTGGCGGTGCAGCGTGTTCCCTTTATCTCGCTCACCATGAGCTCGGCCACCTATGTGTGGATCATGATCGCCGTGGTGGTCTACCTGCTGCGTCGTCATTCATGGCGTGCGCTGGCGATCTGGGTGCCGCTGTTGGGCGTGCTCGCCGTGTGCCTGATTGGTCCGTGTAATGGCTCGACCTACATGCGCTACCTGTATCCGGTCATCGCCTGCATGCCCTTCGTCATCGGCGCCACCGTCACCCGCAGCGACTTCCTCTGGTTCTAACTTGGTGCATGGGGGGGTCAGGTTTCTTTGCACCAAAGGGGTCATCATCACGACGCCTTCATTTTGGGGTTTATCTCGCAGGCCAGTAGGTATATCATAACGACGTTTGTTTATATTGCCCGAGCATCTGCGCTGGGCTTTAGGTCGAAACCGATAGGAGACACGTATGTCCGGACACTCTAAGTGGGCCACAACCAAGCATCGTAAGGGCGCGCAGGACGCCAAGCGTTCCGCCCTCTTCTCCAAGCTCAGCCGCAACATCACCGTTGCTGCCCGTCTCGGCGGTGACCCGCTGCCCGAGAACAACGCCAGCCTCGCCGCTGCCGTTGCCAAGGCCAAGGCTCAGTCCATGCCTAAGGACAAGATCAAGTCCGCTATCGACAAGGCTTTTGGTTCGGGTGCCGATGCCGCCGTCTACGAGAACATCGTGTACGAGGGCTACGGTCCCGCCGGTGTTGCCGTCATCGTGACCGCCACCACGGAC
>DXLT01000265.1:0-1593 GCA_019414555.1 Collinsella sp. | reverse complement strand
GTATCGAACGCACTCGTCGCGCTGGACGTTGACGATGATGCAGCTCTCACTCAGCAGCTTGAGACCGTCGAGGGCTTTATCGACCACGTGAGTGAGAACCGCGGCGTGGCCGCCTACCACGGTATCGAGGTCGAGCTCGCGGGTCCCAAGGCCGATCTGTTCGCAGCAATCCGCGAGGTAGGCGCCCTTATGCAGACCGCAGGCGTCAAGAACACCCAGGTCAACGAGTGGGTCTACCGCAGTCTGGCAGCACTCGACAGCTCCAACGAAAAGGCAGCCGAGCAGCTCGCAGAAAGTCCCACCATCAAGGCCGAGCTTTTGTAAATAGCAGACGCGGGCCCCTTGGCGCATCGTCGTCCAAGGGGCCCGCGAACAGCTCACGTCAACCGATAGCCGTGCCGCCGCGTTTGGCCAAAGCAAGAATCGGCATCATTTGACGAGGTGTCTTTGCTGCAAGATCGGCATGTTCGAGCAGTTTTCGATCGTTGGTCACCAAGTAATCAACCTGGGCGCGTTTGCATGCGGCGAGTACCAAGTTGTCCTCGTAATCGCGATGGAGCGCTAAGTATTTGTCGGCCAGCCAAAGGTCCGACGCATCTGCACCCACGGCCGTGGCGTTTTCGGTCATGTTCCGAACAAACGCCAGCGCCGCATCGCCAATCGCGCGGGCAGAAGCCTCGCCGAGCGCTCCCCCGCTGGCAAGAACGCTGCGCTTCAGTTCGTGCTGTACAACATACAGTACGTCCTTGGCGATATGCACCGGAAAGAACAGCAATGCCCCCGCCTCCGTCGCCTGCCCAATAAACGCACGCGCGGCAATCGACTCGGCATGGTCGGCGCAAAACGAATCAACCCATACGTTGGCATCCACCATTATTTTGAGGGGAGCCCCGCTCACAGGATCATCCCCTTTTGGCGATAGTGCTCATCCATGGCGTCGGAATAGATTGCGTCCCAATCGCGGGCATCGGATACGGACGACGTAGCGATGCCCAGGTCCGCGTAAAGCTGATCCGCCGCCGCCCATGATGCGGCGAACGGAGTATCGGGCGCGACGGTCTGCTGCCGGTCGTCGACGGCCGCAAGCACTTCCTCGCACTGCCCGCCACCCTGCGCGACCTTGACCACCACCTTTTTGATGAGCTCGGGCAGTGACCTGCCCGAAAGCTGCAGCGCTTCCTCGGCGCGCTCTTTAACCGAGCGATCTACGCGAACATTCACCTGCGCCATGCCGCTAACAGTACCCACGTCGATCCCGCTCCCTTCAATTGCTAGCGTCGCTAGCAACACTATATAGAGAGGCTAGCACATGGTCAAATGCAAAAGGCCTGCGCCTGGACGACACCGATGCCGTCTGGGCGCAGGCCAGATAACGTGGGCGAACACGTCTGCTAACGCAGATAAGCCTTCGCGTTGCCCAGGCTGTAGGCAATCGTCGAGCCGTTGTGCAGCAGCGACGACGCTTGCGGGGTAATCGCGCCGGTAATGCCCAGCGCCAGGAGCGCTGAGTTGGTGAGCATCACCTTAGAGTAGGAGCTCGTCAGACGATCAACGAGGCCCTGACTCATGCGGCGCAGGCGCACGATCGCGGCA
>DXLT01000264.1:0-1597 GCA_019414555.1 Collinsella sp. | reverse complement strand
GGGGTTGGAAACAACGCGAGTCGCATCGGCGCTATCGCCAGCCTGCGCTGAACCGTAGCCGCTCATCACGGTCGTCTTGTCCTGGTCCATGCAACGTTTCCTTTCCGTCGCCTGCAAGCATCAAGTTATCCATGCATTCTACCCGCGCAAAAGCCTATGATGGGCAAAGCCCGCCGGTATCTACAAGACATGCGCGTGCCTAAGGATCAAAAAGCCCCGCCGAGCCTTGGTAGGCGCGACGGGGCGGGCTAGCAGCTATGGACAGCAGGCTTAGAACAGGCCGGTGATGTCGCCGTCGTTGTCGACGTCGATGTTTTCGGCCGCGGGCACCTTGGGCAGACCAGGCATGGTCAGAACACTGCCGGTCAGCGCGACCACAAAGTGGGCGCCGGCAGAAACCTTGAGCTCACGCACGGTGATGCGGAAGTTCTCGGGAGCGCCCAGGGCCTTGGCGTTGTCGCTAAAGCTGTACTGCGTCTTGGCCACGCACACCGGCAGGTTGCCAAAGCCGTTCTCGCGCAGCTCGGCGAGCTGGCGCTTGGCGGCCGGCGTAAAGTCGACGCCGTCGGCGCGGTAGACCTTGGTGGCAACGGCCTCGAGGGCATCAGCGACATCAGCGCCGTCCTCATAGGCAAACTTGAGCTCGCTCGGCTGCTCAATCAGACGCATGACCTCATCGGCAAGCTCGAGCGCGCCCTCGCCGCCCTTGGCCCAGACCTCGGAAAGCTTAACGTTGACGCCGAGCTTCTGGCACTCGGACTCGATGAGAGCAAGCTCGGCCTCGGTGTCCGTCGGGAAGCGATTGATGGCGACCACGCAGGGCAGACCATATACGTTCTGGATGTTGTCGACGTGACGCAACAGGTTGGGCATGCCAGCCTTGAGTGCCTCGAGGTTCTCCTCGTTGAGATCGGCCTTGGCGACGCCACCGTTGTACTTAAGCGCACGAGCGGTAGCGACGATCACGACGGCGCTGGGGCGAACGCCCGTCATGCGGCACTTGATATCGAGGAACTTCTCGGCACCCAGGTCGGCGCCAAAGCCGGCCTCGGTAATGGCAACATCGCCAAAGCGCATCGCCATACGCGTGGCCATGATAGAGTTGCAGCCGTGAGCAATGTTGGCGAAGGGACCGCCGTGGACAAACGCGGGCGTGCCCTCGAGCGTTTGCACCAGATTGGGCTTGAGCGCGTCTTTAAGCAACGCGGCCATGGCACCCTGGGCCTTGAGGTCGCGGGCACGGACGGGCTCGCCGGCATAGCTGTAGCCGACAACGATCTCGCCCAAGCGCTCCTTAAGATCGTTGATGCTCGTGGACAGGCACAGGATTGCCATGACCTCGGAGGCGACGGTGATATCGAAGCCGTCCTCGCGCGGCACGCCCTGGGCCTTACCGCCAATGCCGTCGATGACGTGGCGCAGCTGACGGTCGTTCATATCGACGACGCGCTTCCAAGTGATGCGTTTAACGTCAATACCGAGCTGATTGCCCTGCTGGATGTGGTTATCAAGCATGGCGGCCAGCAGGTTATTGGCGGCACCGATAGCGTGGAAGTCGCCGGTAAAGTGCAGGTTGATATCCTCCATGGGCACTACC
>DXLT01000263.1:0-1601 GCA_019414555.1 Collinsella sp. | reverse complement strand
ATTCTGGATGAGATTGACGAGCCTGCTCCTGTTGCAGCCCCCGCTCCCGTCGCTGCCCCTCAGCCTGCTGCGCCCGCCTATGTCGGCCGTCACAGCGCTGTGTTCCCCGAGGATACTGCCCGTATCTCGCGCGAGAGCATCGAGCGGGCCGAGGCTATTGCCGCCGGCATTATGGAAAACCGTCGTCACGAGCGCGTCAATCAGATCCTCGAGGAGGAGATCGAGCGCCTGCAGTCCTCTACCGCCAAGCGTACGGGCCGTGCCTACCTGAGCGTTATCGAGGGCGGTACCGCCAGCTTCGCGCCGCTCCGCGCGGAGGCATAACTTCTGCATGGTTAAGATCAATCGAAAATGGGCGGTCGTGACCTGCCTGATGGCGCTCTTGATCTGGGGCAATTCGCTGGTTCCCGGCTCGGGGTCGGGCTCGCTGAGCCTAACGGTCATGGAAGCTATCCGCGGTTTCCTGCACGGCGTGGGACTTCCATATGAATGGGTGACCAACTTTGTTGTTCGCAAGTGCGCGCATTTTACCGAGTATATGGCGCTCGGCATCCTGGCAACGCACGCCTTTGATTTTGAGGGCCGGCGCACCTTTGACGTGCTGCTGCCCACGGCGGTGTTCCTGCTGCTGATTCCCTCGATCGACGAGACGATTCAGCTCTTTGTGCCGGGACGCGCTGGCATGATCACCGATGTGATGATCGACTGCTGTGGAGCGGCAACGGGCGTTGTGCTCCGATATCTACTACGATCGCTCATATGTGCCAAAAAGGCCGCCTAGGACGTATGTTTGGTCCTAGGCGGCCTTTTTTATTAGAGGGCTTATATGGGGCGTGGTGGCGTCGTTCCGTAGGTCGGATTTGCCGGGCGCGCCACGCCCTGTGGGTGCGTCTGCTACTGAAGCGCCTGTGCGCCCAGGGCCAGGCAACCCATAATGCCCTGCTTGCCCTCGAGGCTGTTGTTGACGATGTAGTTATCGATGTCGTTGACCTCGGGCGTGACGATATAGCCGTTGAGCATTTCGGCGCACTTCTTGCGCGCGAGCGGCACGATGGGGGTGTGGTCGGCCACGCCGCCGCCGATGATGATCTTTTGCGGCGCGTAGCACAGCGTGTAGGTCATGAGCGCCTGTGCCAGATAGCCGGCGAGCAGGTCCATGGCCTCCGGGTCATCGGCCATGTCTCCAGCGCTCTTGCCATCCCAGCGCTTTTTAACGCCGGGGCCGGCGATGAGGCCCTCGAGGCAGTTGTCGTGGAAGGGGCAGGCGCTGTGCTCGCCAATGGTGTCGCGCGGGTCGCGCGTGACCAGGATGTGGCCGGCCTCGGGATGCATCATGCCGTGTACGAGCTTACCGCCCGAGAGCACGCCGGCGCCCACGCCGGTGCCGATGGTCAGATACACAACGTCAGTGAGGCCCTGGGCGCAACCAAAGGTGACCTCGCCCAGGCAGGCGACGTTGACGTCGGTGTCGTAGCCGCAGGGGATATTGAGCTCGTTTTGGATAGTGCCCAGCAGGTCAAAGTAGCGCCATGCCGTTTTGGGCGTCTCCAGGATCTTGCCGTATTGGGGCGAGGCAGGGTTGACTGCGGTGGGGCCAAAGG
>DXLT01000262.1:0-1613 GCA_019414555.1 Collinsella sp. | reverse complement strand
GTTCCCGCCCCCATGGTGTTTGCGCAGGGCCTGCTCGCGGCCATCTGCGTCGTGCTGGGCATTGGCGCTCCCGTGATCGCGCCCGTGCTGGTCGATGTCGCTGCGTCCGTGCTGCATCCGTACGGTGGCGTGTTTGCCGCCGAGGGCATGGAGCTCATGAACCAGTACTCCGGCGCTGCCACCTCCACGCCCGCGATCGCTATTGCGCTCGTGGTGCTCGTCGGCCTTGCCTGCGGTTATCGCAAGCTCAAGACCGTCGGCAAGGTGCAGAAGTCCCAGCCGTGGGCATGCGGCTATGCTCCCAACGAGCATATGCCCGTCGTGGCCACGACCTTTGCCTCCGAGGTGTCCTGGTTTATGCAGCCGCTCTACACGCTGCGCGACCGCTGCACGGCCGTCTGCTGGTCCATCGCGCACTTCTTCCAGAAGCTCACCGGTGTGGCCGAGGCTGTGGAGCCCGTACCCGACAAGGTTCTCGTCGATGCCCCGCATAAGGGTGTCGAGAAGCTCGCCGACCTCGCGACTAAGCTCGAGGGCGGCAACTACAGCATCTATATCTGCTACATCGTCGCGGCACTCGTGGTGTTCCTCGTGCTCGCCGTGCAAATGGGTTAAGGAGGGGAGAGCATGAACAACATCGTACTTGCCGTTCTGCAGGGCGTGGTCGTTATGGCCGTCGCGCCGTTCTTCTCCGGTCTCGGCCGCGTGATCCGCGCCAAGATGCACAACCGTCGCGGCCCCAGCATCATGCAGGACTACCGCGACCTGGCCAAGCTCTTTGCGCGCCCCGAGTCCCAGAGCGAGGATGCGAGCTTTGCGCTGCGCATCATGCCGCCGCTGTTCTTCGCCGTCGCCTTTATGCTCGCGATGGGTCTGCCGCTCTTTACGGCACAAAGCCCCATCCCGGTCTTTGGTGACGCCATCACCATCATGTATAGCCTGGCGCTCGCCCGCTTCTTCTTCGCCCTCTGCGGTGTGGATTCGTCCAACGCCTACGCCGGTATCGGCGGCGTCCGCGAGCTGCTCATGAGCGTGCTCATCGAGCCGTCCATGCTGCTGGCGCTGTTTGCCGCCGCCCTGGTGTGCGGCTCCACCGACATCGCCACCATGGGCCAGCACATCATGACGGGCGCCATCGACGCGCCGGTCGCTGTGATCCTCGCCGGCATCGCCTTTGCGATTGCCTGCTACATGGAACTCGGCAAGCTGCCGTTTGATCAGGCCGAGGCCGAGCAGGAGCTCCAGGAAGGTCCGCTCGCTGAGCTTTCCGGCCCGTCGCTTGCGATGGCCAAGCTCGCCATGTCCATGAAGCAGGTCCTGGTCGTCGCCTGGTTCTGCGCGATCTTCGTCCCCTGGGGCGAGCCCGCGGCCGTGGGTATCGCGGCCGTTCTGGGCGCGGTCATCTTCCTTGTTAAGTGCCTGATCGACTTTGTCGTATGCGGCGTGATCGAGAACTCCTGCTCGCGCTCGCGTTTTAAGGTGCTCGGTAATCAGACTTGGGCCGTCGTGGGCATCGCCGTTCTGGCGTTTGTCTTCGTGGTCGTCGGCGTGTAGGAGAAGGGAGAAACAATGTCATTTGCAGTCAGTCTGTCCCTTCTCGGCTTGGTCGCTAT
>DXLT01000261.1:0-1619 GCA_019414555.1 Collinsella sp. | reverse complement strand
CGCATCGATTGCCATCGGCGTGTTCGACGGCGTTCACCGTGGACACCAGGAGCTCATTGCGGCGCTTGTTAGCGATGCGCGCGCCCATGATTGCAAGGCGGTCGTGGTCACTTTCGATCCCGATCCGGACGTTGTGGTGAGTCCTTCGCCCGCTCAAAAATTGATGACGACGGCCGACCGTCTGCATGCCCTGGCTCAAACCGGGGTCGATGCGGTGGTGGCCGTTCCCTTTACGCCTGCCGTGGCGGTACTTGACCATGTCGGGTTTCTGGCGTTGTTGTCGCGCGTTGTCGACATTCGCTCCATTCGTGTCGGCAGCGACTTTAGGCTCGGCCGCGGCGGCGCTTCGGGCGTTGCCGAGATGCGCGCCTGGGGTTCCGAGCACGGCGTTGACGTGTATGGTCACGACCTGCTTTGCGAGGGCGGTGAGGCCATTTGCGCCACCCGCATTCGTCATGAGCTGGGACAGGGCCATGTGGAGCTTGCTGCTGGGTTACTCGGCCGTCCGTATATGGTGCGTGGCGGTGTTATTCGCGGCCGTCACGAGGGTTCTGGCATGGGCTTTCCCACGGCAAACTTGCAGGTTCCCGACGGCATTCAGGTGCCAGCCGATGGCGTGTATGAGGGTCTGGTGCTGGTCGACGATACCGTATGGCCTGCTGCCGTCAACGTAGGGCTGCCGCCGACCTATGCCGATGATGCCGCCTCGGCGCATCTCGAGGCCAACTTGATCGGCTATGCGGGCGACCTGTATGGCGCTTTCGTGTCGCTGGCGTTTACGCGCTGGCTGCGTCCGTCTCGCGTGTTCGATTCCCTGGACGAGTTGATCGCGACCGTCGAGGGTAATATCGACGATATCCGTCATAACTTGGGTGAGCAGGGGGTGAGTATCCGTGATTAGCGATGAGGAAAAAGATCAGGTACGCGCGGCGTCGGACCTGGTTGCCATCGTGCAGGAAACGGTTGAGCTCAAGCCCCGCGGCCATGAGTTTTGGGGCTGCTGCCCCTTTCATGGCGAAAAGACCCCATCGTTTCACATTATCCCTGCTACGCAGGTGTGGCACTGCTTTGGCTGCGGCGAGGGCGGCGACGTCTTCACCTATATCATGAAGCGCGAGAACCTGAGTTTTCCCGAGTCGATCCGCTATTTGGCTGATCGTGCGGGCATTGAACTGCACGATACCGGCGCGCAGCGCGATCGCGGCACCAAGCGTGCCCGCATCTATGACCTGTGCGCCGAGACAGCCCAGTTCTACCACACCATGCTTATGCGCGGTAAGGACGGCCGTCCACGCGAGTACTTTGCCAGCCGTGGTATGGGTGGCGACGTCTGCCGCCGCTACTGCCTGGGCTTTGCACCGGGCCGCAACGCGCTGGTGTCGCACCTGTCCCAGGCGGGTTTTACCCCGCAGGAGATGATCGACGCCAACGTTGCCGTGAGCCGCGGGCGCGGGCAGCTTGCCGACCGCTTCTACGACCGCGTGATGTTTCCCATCTTTGACGAGCAGGGTCACAACATTGCCTTTGGCGGGCGCATCATGGGTGACGGCCAACCCAAGTACCTCAACACCGCCGAGACGAGCGTGTTCCATAAAAAGCGAAACCTCTATGGCTTTAAC
>DXLT01000260.1:0-1620 GCA_019414555.1 Collinsella sp. | reverse complement strand
GGGACGGCAAGGGCTATCCCGATGGCCTTAAGGGCGACGATATTCCCATTGCCGCACAGGTGGTTTCGGTGGCCGACGTGTACGATGCTCTGACGAGCGTGCGCGTGTACAAGGACGCTATCCCGCACAAGGAGGCGATCCAGATGATCTTGGACGGTAAGTGCGGTGAGTTTAACCCGTTGCTGCTCGACTGTTTGCTCGAGGTGCAAGACCAAATTGCCGAGACATTGGCACGCCCCGCCGATGTCGTCGCGTTTCCTACGATTTAGTTTGACCAAAGGAGTTTTTAATCCATGATTTCCATGCGTGAGGCGTATGAGAAGATCGGCGCTAATTATGATGACGCGTGCGCTCGGCTGATGGGCGGGGAGATGCTTGCCCGCTTTGCCCTCAAGTTTTTGGATGACGAGAGCATGGACAAGCTGGAGGCCGCCATGGCGGCAGGAGACGCCGAAGGTGCGTTTATGGCAGCGCACACACTCAAGGGCGTGAGCCAGAACCTGGGATTCGATAATCTGTACGAGCCGGCGGTCGTGGTGACCGAAGCACTGCGCGGCGCCGATGCCGTTGACGGCGCTCGCGAGGGAATGCATGCGTTGCAGCAGCAATATGCGGCAACGATGTCGGCTCTGCGCGAGGCGGCTGAATAAGAGCTTGCGAGCCTTGGGCTGCTTGCCGGCCACATATAGGTGAAAGGGCGCCCCGCCGGACCATGTGGCCGGCGGGGCGCCCTTATTTGTTTTGTGGTTCGCGTGCTAGCGGGCCTGCTTGACCTTGGCTGCCGCCTCGACAAACGACTTCCAGAGGTTAAAGTCGGTTTCGAGCGTCTGCCAGGTGTACTCGGGATGCCATTGCACGCCCAGGCAGAAGGGTTGGCCTTCGACTTCGATGCACTCGGGCACGCCATCGGTTGCCTTGGCGACCAAGCGCGTGCTTTTACCCAGACGATCGATGCAGCAGTGGTGTGCGGAGTTGGTCTGGATAAGCCTGTGCCCGCCAAGCGCGCGCTCCAGCAACGAGCCCGGCACGACCTCGACGGGATGCACGGGGTCGTTGAGCACGTGGGTATGGCGCCACTGCGTGCGGCCCTCGCGCGCGCCCAGGCTTGGCACGTCCATGCACAGGGTGCCGCCGGTGGCGACATTGAGCAACTGCGTGCCGCGGCAGGTGGTAAAGAGCGGCTTTTTGGCGCGGAGCACCTCGCCGACCAGCTTAAACTCAAAGCTATCGCGGATCTCGCAGCAGAGGGTGGGGTCGTAGGGTCGATCATCGCCCCAACGTTTGGGATTGACATCGGGGCCGCCGGGAATGGCGATGCCGTCGGCGATATCGACGTAATGACGGATGACCTCAATGTCCTCGGTGATGGACATCTGCAGCGGCAGGCCGCCGGCGGCAAGGATGGCATCGACAAAGACGCTTGCGATTTCCTCGTTGGGGGAGAGGGTCTCGCTCAAAAACGGCTTTGCCTCTTCCCAGCGCGGCGCGACGAGGATGAGTGGGCGGTCGGCGGGGGCGACGTCGACGTGCGGGGTGTATGACGATGAAGTGCGAGTTCCGATCATAGGTGTAACTTTCGAGTTTGGTTGGGCATGGCGGGCGGGTGGGCGGTCTGGTTAG
>DXLT01000026.1:8631-9510 GCA_019414555.1 Collinsella sp. | reverse complement strand
CTAGTGCAACCCTTACGAAAGGAACGCCATGCGACTGCCCATGAATACCTCGCTTGCCACGCTCAAGCCCTCCGGTATCCGCCGAATCAACGCGCTCGCCGCCCAGCACCCGGGGTGCATCGCGCTTGCGCTTGGCGAGCCCGATTTTCCCACGCCCGATGTGATTAGCGCCGAGGTGACCGCCGCACTGGACCGCGGTGACACGCACTATCCGCCCAACAACGGGCGCCCCGCCCTGCGTGAGGCGTTATCTGCCTACATGGGGGACGCGGGCCTTACGTTTTCCGCCGATGAGGTCATCCTGACCGACGGTGCGACCGAGGCACTGTCGGCAACATTCATGGCTATGCTCAACCCCGGCGACGAGGTCATCATCCCCACGCCTGCCTTTGGCCTGTACGAGAGCATCGTCGTGGCCAACCACGCCAAGGCGGTCTTTTTGGATACGGAGCCTGCGCAATTCCAGATTGACGAGGACGCACTTCGTGCTTGCGTGACGCCGGCGACCAAGGCCATCGTCATCTGCACGCCCAACAATCCTACGGGTTGCATCCTCAACGCGGCTTCGCTCGACGCCGTGGCGCGCGTGGCAGAGCAGGCGGGCATCTACGTGGTCTGCGACGACGTATACAACCGCCTGGTCTACGTGGACGGCTACGAGCGCTTTGCCCAGCGTCACCCGGAGCTGCGTGAACAGACGGTCATCATCGAGAGCTTCTCCAAGCCCTGGTCCATGACCGGCTGGCGCCTGGGCTGGCTCGCGGCAGCGGCACCCGTCATCGCCGAGATCGCCAAGGCTCACCAATACTTAGTATCGAGCGCCGTCTCCTTCGAGATGGACGCCGCAGCCCGAGCCCTGACCGTCGACCCAACCCCCAT
>DXLT01000026.1:0-8621 GCA_019414555.1 Collinsella sp. | reverse complement strand
CGTCGCGAACGCGTACTCGCGGCCTTAGACGCCATGGGCCTCGACGTAGTAGAGCCCGCAGGAGCCTTCTACACTTTCCCGAGCATCAAAAAGTTCGGCCTAACCAGCGAAGACTTCTGCATCAAAGCCATCAAAGAGGCAAACGTAGCCCTAGTCCCGGGCGACTGTTTCGGAACCGAAGGCCACATCCGCCTCAGCTACTGCGTCTCCGACGAAAACCTGGACGAAGGCCTAAATCGCCTGTCCACCTTCATTTCAACCTTATAGCCCAACGGGACGCAACACATCAGCCCACCGACATAAGGGTTATGCGTGGGGCGCGCCGGCCAACGGACACGAGGATTCGCAGCAAAGGCAACGTAGCTCCGGCCGGGAGGGGCAGGGCGAGTTTTCCGTAGATTCCGCACGAGCCGAAGGCCACTTAATGTGGCCTTCGTGCGAGCCCAGGACTTGATCGAGCGGAAAACTCGCCCTGCCCCTCCCGGTCGGAGCGTATGCAGGGTTTGTGTACGAATCCTCGCGCCCGTTGACCGACGCCGGGGTCCCCGCCATAATACTTTCGGTTCACGCACGAATCCGCTGCCAGAGACAGCCGGCGCAAACGGGTCTTACCCGCGAGCTTAATGGGACTTCCCGCCAGCCGAGGTGGTCGAGTAGATATGTCTTCTCGCCCCCGTCGCTCATGCAGCGCGGGGGCTTTCTTTTTGGACATGCCCCCGTCACGTCCTTGTGGCGGACCGTGCCCGGAAAGAATTCGAGGAGGTGTAATTCATGCCCCAGCAGTACAAAATCGACAAGGTTGCAGAGATCGAGTCCCGTATCGCCGAGAACGCCGGTCTGTTCGTCGTCAACTACAACGGTCTGACGGTTAAGCAGGCTCAGGAGCTGCGTCATCAGCTTCGCGAGTGCGGCGCCGAGATGAAGGTCTACAAGAACAACCTGGTCAAGATCGCTCTCAAGAACCAGGAGCAGCCCGAGCTCGACGAGATCCTCGCCGGCCCCGTCGCTTATGTGTTCTACGAGTCCGAGCCGGTCGAGGCCGCTAAGGCCCTTAAGGACTTCTCCGCTAAGTCCAAGGGCGTCCTTGAGATCAAGGGCGGTATCTCCGACGGCAAGGCCGTTTCCGCTGATGATGTTAAGGCTATCGCCGAGCTGCCCACCAAGGATCAGCTTCTCGGCCAGATCGCCGGTCTCATCTCCGGTTTCGCTCGCGACATCGCTGTCTGCGTCAACGGCGTTTCCTCTGGTCTCGCTCGTTCGATCCAGCAGGTCTCCGAGCAGAAGGCAGCCTAGTTGCTGTTTTCACCCGCGGCGGCAACGCCGCACCCCTGGCGCATTCGCGCTGTGTTTTAACTGATCTCCGTGCACAGACACGGAAACCGAAAGGACTTAGAAATGGCTAAGCTTACCACCGATGAGATCATCGATGCTCTTAAGGAAATGACCCTTCTCGAGGCTTCCGAGCTCGTCAAGGCTATCGAGGACACCTTCGGCGTTTCCGCCGCTGCTCCTGCCGCTGTTGTCGCCGCTCCCGCTGCTGGCGCTGCTGAGGCCGAGGAGAAGACCGAGTTTGACGTCGTGCTCGAGGGCTTCGGCGACAACAAGATCCAGGTCATCAAGGCCGTCCGTGAGCTCACCAACCTTGGCCTGAAGGAGGCCAAGGAGGTCGTCGAGGGCGCTCCCAAGGCTGTTCTCGAGGGTGCCAAGAAGGAGGACGCCGAGGCTGCCAAGGAGAAGCTCGAGGCTGCTGGCGCTGCTGTCACCCTCAAGTAATCAGGCTTTCTCGCCAGATTTCTTTGCAGACGGGGTTCGCATTGCGAGCCCCGTCTTTTTTGTTTTTCGGTCCCTCGGCATCGGTTGCTCAAACTGCCATGTTCTGCGATTTGCGTCGTATCGGGTATCCTGCCGTTGGGCAATAAAATTGCACCATTCGAGCAATAATTTGCGTTGACCTGCTGAAGAATTGTCTCTGCCTTGTAGCGACATATAGTTCCAGCGGTAAGATGCTTGGGTATCGCAATTTGGTCTGCGGCTGTGTGCCGCACGCATGGGGCGCTTTTGCGCCTGCGAAAGGATCTTTGAATAACATGAAGGCAATCATCCCCGCCGCCGGTCTTGGCACGCGTTTTCTGCCTGGCACCAAGTGCACGCCCAAAGAGATGCTGCCGGTGCTCGACAAGCCCGTCATTCAGTACGTCGTCGAGGAGGCGCTCGATCCCGAGGAGGTCGACGACGCCATCATCGTTACCTCTCCCGGTAAGCCCGAGCTACTGAACTACTTCCAGCCCGATCGCTCGCTCGAGAACCTGCTGCGCGAGCGCGGCAAGAACGCCTATGCCGATGCTGTCGCCCACGCTGGCGGTATGCCGGTCGACTTCCGTTATCAGTACGAGCCCAAGGGCCTCGGCCATGCTATTCGCTCTGCTGCCGACGCCGTGGCAGGGGAGAACTTCCTGGTTCTTCTGGGCGACTACGTTGTGCCTAACCGCGACATCTGCGACAAGATGCTCGCCGTTTCCAAGGAGCACGGTGGCGCTTCGGTTATCGCCGTCGCTGCTTGCTCGCCCGAGGAAGTCAGCCGCTACGGCGTTATCGCCGGCGAGCGCGTCGGTTCGCTCGAGGGCGCCGAGGGCGTTGCCGATGCCGAGCCGGGCGCTGTCTGGCGCATCGGCGGTCTGGTCGAGAAGCCCGCTCCCGAGGCTGCTCCGTCCAACCTGTACATCGTCGGCCGCTATCTGCTGAGCCCGCTGGTCATGGACCTGCTGGCAGATCAGCAGGCCGGCAAGGGCGGCGAGATCCAGCTCACCGACGCAATGGCCCGTTCGCTCGATCGCGAGGCCATGTATGCGGTCGTCATCGACCCGCTGTCGGGCTACGACACCGGCACTCCCTCTGGCTGGATGGCCACCAACGCCCTCATGGCTGCAAGCGATCCTCGCTTTGCAAGCGCCTTCTGGGACGCCATCGACGAGCGCGGCGGCTTGATGCGCAAGTAAGCCTTCGGGCATCGACATTTACGGGTGCGGACCTCGGTTCGCGCCCGTTTTTTATAATAGCTGCGATTGTTGGCTCTCTGTTCACAGAAAATATATGAACAGATGTTCGATACACATACATCTACCTGCGTGTTTTCTGCCGAAAAACTTTGCTACTCCAAAAACTCAATCGCGTCAAGGCTTTTCTTGCCCAACGGTCGGTACCTGATAAACTATTAGGTTGCGATAACTGGCGAAGCTATGCCTCGCCAACCCACCGAGCATTTCCGTGAAGGAGGAAAAACCTGGTGACCTACGCATACACTGCCACTGAGCGCAAGCGCGTCAGCTTCGGGAAAATCCCGGAGGCCATGGAGCTCCCCAATCTTATCTCTGTTCAAAGGGAATCCTTTGAGCGTTTTAAGGACGAGGGCCTTCGTGAGGCGTTCAAGGAATCCAGCCCCATCCAGAGCCAGAACCATGTTCTCGAGGTTACCTTCGGCGAGCATCAGTTCGGCGATCCCGCGCACACCGTCGAGGAGTGCCGCGAGAAGGACATGACCTATCAGGCTCCGCTCCTGACCGACGTCCGTCTCACCAACAAGGAGACCGGCGAGATCAAGGAGCAGCTCGTCTTTATGGGCGACTTCCCCATGATGACCGATCAGGGCACCTTCATCATCAACGGTACCGAGCGTATCGTCGTCTCGCAGCTCGTCCGTTCCCCGGGTGTGTACTACAGCTCTGAGATGGATTCGGGCAAGCAGATCTACAAGGCCCAGATCATCC
Organism: Collinsella sp.; assembly: GCA_019414555.1. Classification (GTDB taxonomy): domain Bacteria; phylum Actinomycetota; class Coriobacteriia; order Coriobacteriales; family Coriobacteriaceae; genus Collinsella. The sequence goes on along the minus strand of DXLT01000026.1, from coordinate 4,857 downwards.
CGTCCCGCGGTGCCTGGCTTGAGTTTGAGGTCGACAAGCGCGACCAGCTCATGGTCTCCATCGACCGTAAGCGCAAGCAGAGCGCCACGATGTTCCTGCGCGCCCTTGGCATTGCCGTCACCAACGACGACATTATCGAGCTACTCGGCAACTCCGATGTGATTAAGCGCACCCTGGAGCGCGACACCGCCCTCACCCGCGAGGATGCCCTTATCGAGATCTACCGTCGCCTGCGCCCGGGCGAGCCTCCCACCGTGGACGCTTCCCGCAGCCTGCTCGAGGGCCTGCTCTTCAACCCGCAGCGCTACGATCTGGCCCGCGTCGGTCGTTACAAGGTTAACAAGAAGCTCAACCTCACCACCGAGGAAGAGGTCACGGTGCTCACCGACGAGGATATCGTCGCGACGCTGCGCTACCTGCTGTCCCTCGCTGCCGGCGAGCAGGGCTTCAAGGTCGACGACATCGATCACTTTGGCAACCGCCGCATCCGCACCGTCGGCGAGCTCGTCGCCAACCAGTTCCGTATCGGCATGAGCCGTATGGAGCGCGTCGTCCGTGAGCGCATGAGCTCCCAGGACATCGACGAGATCACCCCGCAGTCGCTCATCAACATCCGTCCGATCGTGGCCTCCATCAAGGAGTTCTTCGGTTCCTCGCAGCTCTCCCAGTTCATGGACCAGGCGAACCCCCTGACCGGTCTGACCCACAAGCGCCGTCTGTCCGCACTCGGCCCTGGCGGTCTTGCCGGCCACAAGTCCGGCTCCAGCCGCCGCACCAACGTGCCGACGGCCGTTCGCGACGTTCACAACTCGCACTACAGCCGCATGTGTCCGATCGAGACCCCCGAAGGCCCCAACATCGGCCTGATCGGCTCGCTCGCCCTCTACGCCCGCGTCAACGAGTACGGCTTCATCGAGGCTCCGTTCCGCCGCGTCGAGAACGGCGTTGCCACCGACCAGATCGACTGGATGACCGCTGACGAGGAAGAGAAGCACGTCATCGCGCCGGCCAACACGCCGCTCGATCCCAAGACCAACGAGTTCATCACGACCGATGCCGAGGGCAAGCTTGTCCGCCCGCACACCGTGATCGCCCGTACCCGCGACTTCGACGGCTCCTTCGGCGCTCCCGCCGACGTGCCCGTCGAGGACGTCGACTACATGGACGTCTCGCCGCGTCAGATGCTCTCCGTCGCAGCCACGCTGATCCCGTTCCTCGAGCACGACGACGCCAAGCGTACGCTGATGGGCGCTAACATGCAGCGTCAGGCCGTGCCGCTAGTTCACCCTGCCGCTCCCTATGTCGGTACCGGCATGGAGCGTCGCGCCGCTCTGGACTCCGGCGAGGTCACCCTGGCCAAGAACGCCGGCGAGGTCATCTTTGCCGACGCCGCCAAGATCATCGTCAAGCATGCCGGCGGCATGGACGAGTATCACCTGGCCAAGTACCAGCGCTCCAACCAGTCCACCTGCATCAACCACCGTCCGCTCGTGCGCGTCGGTGACACCGTTGAGCAGGGCGAGCCCCTGGCTGACGGTCCTTCGACCGATCATGGCGAGCTCGCACTGGGTCAGAACCTCACCGTGGCCTACATGCCGTGGGAAGGCTTCAACTACGAGGACGGTATCGTCGTGTCCGAGCGCCTGGTGGCCGAGGACCTGCTGACGACCATCAACATCACCCGTCACGAGATCGATGCCCGCGACACCAAGCTCGGCCCCGAGGAGATCACCCGCGAGATCCCGAACCTCTCCGAGGATATGCTTGCCAACCTCGACGAGGACGGCATTATCCGCATCGGCGCCGAGGTCGGCCCTGGCGACATCCTGGTCGGCAAGGTCACGCCTAAGGGCGAGAGCGCTCTGACCGCCGAGGAGCGCCTGCTGCGCGCCATCTTCGGTGCCAAGGCCCACGACGTCCGCGACACCTCCCTTAAGATGCCTCACGGCGCTTACGGCCGCGTCATCGATGTCGTCCGCTTTAGCCGCGAGAACGGCGACGATCTGGCTCCCGGCGTCAACGAGCAGGTGCGCGTCTACGTCGCCCAGCGTCGTAAGATCCAGCAGGGCGATAAGATCGCCGGCCGCCACGGCAACAAGGGTGTTATCTGCAACGTTCTGCCGGTCGAGGACATGCCCTACATGGCTGACGGTACCCCGATCGACGTTATCCTCAACCCGCTGGGCGTTCCTTCGCGTATGAACGTCGGCCAGCTGCTCGAGTGCCACCTCGGCTGGGCTGCTGCCTGCGGTTGGGATACCGAGCAGGCCGACTCCGACAAGTACGTCCCCGGTCCGTTCTTCACCGCGACGCCCGTCTTCGACGGCGCCAAGGAGGACGAGATCGCCGAGGTCATTCGTCGTGCCAACAAGAACATGCTCAACAAGGCCACCGCTGCCTTTGGCGATCACATGCGTCCCGAGTTCGTCACCCAGCTTGACGAGCGCGGCAAGACCCGTCTGTTCGACGGCCGCACCGGCGAGGAGTTCCGCGAGCCCATTACCGTGGGTACGTCCTACATCCTCAAGCTCGGCCACATGGTCGACGACAAGATCCACGCCCGTTCGACCGGCCCTTACAGCTTGGTTACCCAGCAGCCTCTGGGCGGCAAGGCCCAGTTTGGCGGCCAGCGCTTCGGCGAGATGGAAGTTTGGGCACTGTACGCATACGGTGCTTCCAACGTCCTGCAGGAGATTCTGACCGTCAAGTCCGACGATACCGTGGGCCGCGTCAAGACCTACGAGTCCATCGTCAAGGGCGAGAACGTCCCTGTTCCGGGTATCCCCGAGTCCTTCAAGGTTCTCGTCAAGGAGATTCGTTCGCTCGCACTGGACATCGAGCCCATGCACGATGCCGACGAGGACGCCTCCGCCCCTGTGACCGCCGAGGAGACCTCCGCTCTCGACGACCTGGCTGCGCTCGCCGGCGTTGACGCCGACGTCGAGGCCGAGGATGCCGAGACCGCCGAGGCGCCCGAGGCTGTCGCCGCCACGACCACTGATAAGGAGTAGTTGACTGTGGCAGATTTCGAAGCTACTGATTTTGACTCGGTAAAGATCTCCCTTGCCTCCGCCGACCAGATCCGTTCCTGGTCGCACGGTGAGGTCAAGAAGCCGGAGACCATCAACTACCGTACCCTCAAGCCCGAGAAGGACGGCCTGTTCTGCGAGAAGATCTTCGGTCCCGCCAAGGACTGGGAGTGCTCCTGCGGCAAGTACAAGGGCATCCGCTTTAAGGGCATCGTCTGCGAGCGCTGCGGCGTCGAGGTCACCTCGGCCAAGGTGCGTCGCGAGCGCATGGGCCACATCGAGCTCGCCGCTCCCGTGTCCCACATCTGGTACTTCAAGAGCCCCACGAGCTTCCCGATGAGCCGTATGCTCGACATCAAGTCCAAGGACCTCGAGAAGGTTCTGTACTTTGCCAGCTACATCATCACCGAGGTTGACTACGAGGCTCGCGAGGCCGATGCCGACGACCTGCGCGAGGAGCTCGCCGCCGATCTGGAAGAGATCGATGCCGAGTGCGCCCGCCAGATCGAGTCCCTCAAGGAGCAGGGCAACCCCGAGAACTTCGACGAGTTCTCCGACGAGGAGCCGCTGACCCCCGAGGAGATCGCCTCTGGCATCGTCGACATCGAGGAAGAGTGCAAGGACGAGAAGCAGCTCCGCACGGACGCCTTCAACGCCTTCATGAAGCTCAGCGAGCGCGACCTCATTTCCGATGAGCCGCTGTTCCGCGAGATGACCCGCTACTACTCCATGTACTTCAAGGGTGGCATGGGTGCCGAGGCCGTCCGCGACCTGCTCGCTGCCATCGACCTCCCCTCCGAGGCCGAGAAGCTCAAGGCCATCATCGCCGACGAGGACTCCCAGAAGCAGAAGCGCGAGAAGGCCGTCAAGCGCCTCGAGGTCGTTGACGCCTTCCTGAAGGGCGGTAACAGCCCCGCGAATATGATTCTGGACGTCATTCCGGTCATTCCGCCCGATCTGCGCCCGATGGTCCAGCTCGACGGTGGCCGCTTCGCCGCGTCCGACCTCAACGACCTGTACCGTCGCGTGATCAACCGTAACAACCGACTCAAGCGCCTGCTCGACCTGGACGCCCCCGCGATCATCGTGAACAACGAGAAGCGCATGCTCCAGGAGTCCGTGGACGCCCTGTTCGACAACGGCCGTCGTGGTCGCCCGGTCTCTGGCCGTGGCGGTCGCCCGCTCAAGTCGCTCGCCGAGGCCCTCAAGGGCAAGCAGGGTCGTTTCCGTCAGAACCTGCTGGGTAAGCGTGTCGACTACTCCGGCCGTTCGGTCATCGTTACCGACCCTAAGCTGCTGCTGCACCAGTGCGGTCTGCCCAAGACCATGGCGCTGGAGCTCTTCAAGCCCTTCGTCATGAAGCGCCTGGTCGAGCTTGGCAAGGTCGAGAACATCAAGGGCGCCAAGCGCGCTATCGACCGCGGTGCCACCTTTGTGTGGGACATCCTCGAAGAGGTCATCGACGGCCGCGTCGTGCTGCTCAACCGTGCACCGACCCTGCACCGTCTGTCCATCCAGGCCTTTGAGCCGGTGCTGGTCGAGGGCAAGGCTATCCACCTGCACCCGCTGGTCTGCTCGCCCTTCAACGCCGACTTCGACGGCGACCAGATGTCTGTCCACGTGCCGCTGTCCAGCCAGGCTCAGGCCGAGGCCCGCGTGCTCATGCTTTCTGCGAACAACCTGCGCTCGCCGGCATCCGGCAAGCCGGTCAACATCCCCTCGCAGGACATGATCATCGGTGTGTACTACCTGACCCAGGTCCGCGACGGTCTGCCGGGCGAGAACCACGTGTTCGCCAGCTTCGATGACGCGCTGCACGCCTATGACC
>DXLT01000259.1:0-1667 GCA_019414555.1 Collinsella sp. | reverse complement strand
GCGTTTACCGTGACGCAGCGCTTTACCACGCCCTTTACCGAGCATGCCTTCTTGGAGCCCGAGTGCGCCGTTGCCTTCCCGTACAAGAACGGCGTCAAGGTGCAGTCGACCGACCAGGGTGCCTACGACACGCGCAAAGAGTGTGCCCATATGTTTGGCTGGGATAGCGAACCCGAGCGCGTGGTCGTCGAGACCATGCTCGTGGGCGGCGGCTTTGGCGGTAAGGAGGACGTTTCGATCCAGCACCTGGCCGCGCTTGCTGCCTATAAGTTCCAGCGTCCTGTGAAGTGCAAGCTCACGCGTGCCGAGTCGCTCGCTTTCCATCCCAAGCGTCATGCGATGGACGGCACCTTTACGCTGGGCTGCGATGCCGAGGGCATCTTTACCGGTCTGGATTGCGAGATCAACTTTGATACCGGCGCCTACGCGTCGCTGTGCGGCCCGGTGCTCGAGCGCGCCTGCACGCATGCCGTCGGCCCCTACAAGTACCAGAACACCGACATTCGCGGTTATGGCTACTACACCAACAACCCGCCCGCCGGCGCGTACCGTGGCTTTGGCGTCTGCCAGTCCGAGTTTGCGCTCGAGAGCCTAATCGACCTGCTGGCCGAGAAGGTCGGCCTGGATCCGTGGGAGATTCGCTACCGCAACGCCATCGAGCCGGGCGAGGTTTTGCCCAACGGTCAGATTGCCGACTGCTCCACGGCGCTGAAGGAGACACTGCTCGAGGTCAAGGATGCCTACTATGCGCATCCCGGACACGCCGGCATTGCCTGCGCCATGAAGAACGCCGGCGTGGGCGTGGGCCTGCCCGATGCCGGCCGCTGCAAGATTCGCATCGAGAACGGCGCGGCCGTGGTCTATGCCGCCACGTCCGACATTGGCCAGGGCTGTAACACCGTCTTTTTGCAAGACGTTGCCGAGGCATGCGGCCTGCCGCTTCGCTGCATCGCCAACGGCGAGTGCTCCACCGAGAACGCTCCCGACTCCGGCACCACGTCTGGCTCGCGTCAGACAGTCGTGACCGGCGAGGCCGTGCGCGGCGCCGCCTTCCTGCTGCGCGATGCCATGCTTGATATCGAGGCCGGCAAGTCTGCGCCCGCCGCTCCCGTGAGTGCGCATGGCGACGGCGTCAAGATCGAGTATGACGACGGCCGCGCCTATCAGCTGCACACGCAGGAACTCGTCGCCGGCCAGGGTATGCACCCTCAGGATCCCGCGGCCGCCATCAAGGCGCTCGAGGGATGCGAGTTTGGCTACGTGTACCTGGAGCCGACCGACAAACTGGGCGCCGACGTTCCCAATCCCAAGAGCCACATCTGCTACGGCTTTGCCACGCATGTGGTCATTCTGGATGATGACGGCCGCGTGAGCGAGGTCTACGCCGCGCACGATTCCGGCAAGGTGGTCAACCCCATCTCCATCCAGGGTCAGATCGAAGGCGGTGTGCTCATGGGTATGGGTTACGCACTTACCGAGGACTGGCCGCTCAAGGACTGCGTGCCCCAGGCAAGGTACGGTACGCTCGGGCTGTTCCGTGCACCCGAGATTCCGGATATCCACGCTATCTACGTGGAGAAGGACGAGCTGTTGCCCGTGGCATACGGCGGCAAGGGCATCGGCGAGATCGCAACGATCCCCACGGCGCCCGCCGTGCAGAACGCCTA
>DXLT01000258.1:0-1680 GCA_019414555.1 Collinsella sp. | reverse complement strand
GTCTTGCGGGCGGCAGGGTCGATGTCTACGGCCACGATGCGCGCCTGGCGCTCGCGCGCCGTCGCCTCGCGCTCGCGCGCCTCGGCAAGCAGTTGTTCCCATAGGTCGGCATCATGCAGCTGCCAGCCCTCAAAACCCCAGTGCTTGCGTGCGGCACCCGGGACGCGGTCGGTCAGGATATTCACGGCCTCCAGCAGCAGACCGCCGCCGGCGCACGTGGCATCGATCAGCGTGGGCAGGGCTTCATTCTCGTAATCGTCGGCCGTCAACTCGCGCTCGCACAGTGCGGTCCAGCCGACCTGCGCCAGCACCAGGGCGGCGTAGTCGGGGCGCAACACGTGCGCACCCTCGCCGGCACGGGTCGCCGCGGGCGGCAGGCGCTTGAACAGCGGGTCGCCCGAAAGGTCTAGGCTTATGCTCGCGCGGCGCTGGCGCAACGAAAGCAGTAGGTGAACATCGGGGTCGGCGGCATCGACGTCGGCGCGACGGCCCGTGGTCTCGGCCAGACGGTCGCACAGCGCGTCCTTGGCGCGCAGGGCCGAGAAGCGCGTGTTGCGCAGCTGCTCGGTCACGCCGCGGGCGGTGATGGCAATGGTGGCGCCGGGGCGGACGATGTTCTCCCAGGCGATGTCGTAAACGCTATCGTACAGCTCATCGGCATCCTGCGCCTCAAAGCGCCCGAGCACCGCAAACACGCGGCTCGCTAGGCGCGACCACAGACAGGCGCGGTAGCCTTCTTCGAGCTCGCCCTCAAACGTGGCGCGGCCCTTCAGCCGGCGAACATGCGAAAGCCCGAGGCGTTTAAGCTCATCGGCGAGTGCGGACTCAAAGCCTTCGGGGCAGCTTGCGTAAAATTCCATGGGTGACCTCTCTGGTTGCGTCGCTCCATTATATGATGGATGCTTCGTTTACTCTCGCCCCCGAAAGGAACCCATATGATTGATGCGTGCCCCAATTCTGCCGTGCTCTTTTTTGACGTGGACGGCACGCTGACGTCGTTCGATCCCGACAACATGACCGACAAGGACTTTTCGGCGGTTCGCCCCTCGCAGGCGGTGATCGAGGCGTTTCATCGTCTGCGCGACGCAGGGCACAAGGCGTTTATCTGCACGGGTCGTCCCTTGTGGCTGATTGCCGATGGCCTGCGTGCTTTGGAGCCTGCGGGTGTCGTTGCCATGGCGGGCGCCACGCTCGAGGTCGAGGGTCGCGTGGTGCATGAGGACTGCTTTGACGAGGACGTTATCGAGGAGCTTGCGCGCCGTATGGCAGCGGCAGGGATTGAGGCCTTTTTCGAGACCAACGTGGCTACTTTTGCCCTGGAACCCGCGGGTGTTGAGCAGTCGTCTCTGATCGGCACTTCTGTGGTGCACAGCGCCGAGGAGATGCGCGTCGACGGCAGTCTGCGCGTGGGCAAGGTGTGCATCGTCGCGAGCTACCTGGCTCGCGTAGCCAACGATGACGGCTTTATCGATCGCGAGTTTGAGCTGTGCAACACCGGTGGTCAGAATCGCGAGCTGAGCCCCAAGGGCATTGACAAGGGCGTGGGCGTGGCGCGAGCGCTGGAATACCTGGGTCGCACCGGCAACGCGCGCACCTTTGGCTTCGGCGATTCGGGTAACGACCTGGGCATGCTCGCTGCGGTCGAGACGGCCGTGGCCATGGGCAACGCCATGCCCGAGG
>DXLT01000257.1:0-1686 GCA_019414555.1 Collinsella sp. | reverse complement strand
GCGGTAGCCGAGCTTCGTCGTCGCAAACGCCGCAGCAACAAGCCGCTTGCCGTTATGGTGCGCGACCTTGCCGACGTTGAACGCCTGTGCCATGTCAACGACGTTGAGCGCGGCTTGCTGGCCGGCAGCATTCGCCCCATTGTGCTGCTGCGCCGACGTGCTGTTTGCGAGAGCGGCGGCTCCCCCGACGCCCTCGCGCTCGCGCCGTCCGTCGCGCACGACCTTCCCGAGCTCGGCGTTATGCTCCCCTACACCCCGCTTCAGCATCTGTTGCTTGCCGCAGCAGAAGCCCGCGGTGTGCACGCACTCGTCATGACCAGCGGAAACCTGAGCGAAGAGCCCATCGAGACCGATGACGACCTTGCCTGGGAGCGCCTCGTTGCCGCCGGCATTGCTGATGCGCTACTCGGCAACGACCGCGCGATCCTCTCGCGCTACGACGACTCCGTGGTGCGCGTGGTCAACGGCGCCATTATGCCCGTGCGCCGTGCCCGCGGATATGCACCCCAGCCGCTGCCGTTGCCGGCGCTCGACGGCGCTCCGTCCTGCGTGCTCGCCTGCGGGCCACAACAAAAGGCCACGATTGCGCTCACGCGCGAAGGGACGAACGGCGAGGCAACCTGTTTTGTGTCGCAGCATATCGGCGATGTTGAAAACGGCGGGACCTTCGATGCCTGGAACGCCGCGCGCACGCGCTTGGAAGATCTCTTTGACTTGGCGCCCGCCGCCTTGGCCTGCGATTTACACCCCAGCTATCTATCGGACCAGTGGGCGCGCGAGCAGGCGCGAAAATGCAATCTGCCGCTCGTCGAAGTGCAGCACCATCATGCGCATATCGCGAGCGTAATGGCCGAGGCCATCGCCGCGGGCCAGCTTACAACCGACACGCGTGTCCTTGGCATCGCCTTCGACGGCACCGGCGCCGGCACCGATGGGACCATTTGGGGCGGCGAGTTTCTTGTTGCCAGCCTTGACGGCTTTGAGCGCACCGCGCATTTGCTCACCTGGGCGCTCCCCGGCGGGGCGGCCTCCGTACGCGACGCTCGACGCAACGCCTTTGCCCTGCTCAGCGAACTCGGCCTACTCGAGCACCCAGGCGCCGCTCAGCTTTTGGACAGCCTCGACGAGCAAACGCGTAGCGTGACAGCCACCATGATCGAGCGCGGCATCAACAGCCCGCGTACCAGCAGCATGGGACGTCTCTTTGATGCCGCGGCAGCAATTCTGGGCATCTGCGACAAGGCAACCTACGAGGGCGAACCCGCCATAGAACTCGAAGCCGCCGCCTGGCGCGCGTTCAGCAGTGAAAGTGCCTGCCCCACCGGCAATATGGTCAGCTTTTCCGTAACCGAATCATCCCGTCCGGACGACTGCCATGTTCTGAACTCCAGACCGCTTTTTGAGGCGCTTTTGGAGGGAATCAGGACCGGCGTGCCCGCCGGCAAGCTCGCGCTCGACTTCCACGTCACCATCGCGCGCTCCTCGGCACGAATCGCACGCGAAATCTGCGCCCGTGAAGGCCTCGACACCGTCGCGCTCTCGGGCGGCGTGTTCATGAACCGACTTTTGCTTCAGCTCCTCACCCGCGAGCTCAAAAGCATGGGTCTCACTGTCTTGATTCCCCGCTCCGTGCCCGTCAACGACGGCTGTATCGCCTACGGTCAGGCCGTCATCGCTCGCGCTCGC
>DXLT01000256.1:0-1714 GCA_019414555.1 Collinsella sp. | reverse complement strand
TCAGATTGAGCTGAATGGCGCAATCAGTGCCGAGGGCCTTGCGCACGCTTGGGGCGCCGAGGTGGGTCGTACGCTGCTGGGTGCTCGTGCCGATGACGTCGCCTGCCGTGCCCGTGCCCGTGCGGCCGCCGGGTCCGACGCCCGCATGAACGGCTGCGCGCTGCCGGTCGCCATTGTGTGCGGCTCGGGCAATCAGGGCATTACCTGCGCATTGCCCGTCATGGAGTATGCCGAGTACCTGCGTTGCGACCACGAGCGCCTGGTGCGCGCCGTGATGCTGTCCGATCTGATCGCCGTGCATATCAAGAGCTATATTGGTGCGCTCTCGGCGTTTTGCGGTGCTATTTGCGCCGCGTGCGGCGCCGGCGCTGCGATTACCTGGCTGTGCGGTGGCACGCGCGAGCAGATTGGCGCGACGGTCTCGAATACGCTCGGTAACGTGGGCGGCATCGTGTGCGACGGCGCCAAGGCGAGCTGTGCCGCCAAGATCTCGGCTGCCGTCGATGCGGCGATTCTGGGCCATGATATGGCCATGCAGGGTCGCGGCTTCCGCGCCGGCGAGGGCCTGATCCAAGATACCGTTGAGCAGACAATCGCTAGCATGGGCTACGTAGGCCGTGTGGGTATGAAGGACACCGACGTCGAGATCCTCAACATCATGATCGGCAAAACCCAGGTTTGTTAGTTACGCGGTTTTACCAAACCGCGTAACCAGTCGACGCTGCAAGCCCGCCAGAGCGGCAATCTGCCTTTCAACTTCGGCGGCATGACCAGAAGGTCAATGCCGCCTTGTTTCAAGGCACCTTGCTCGCTCTGGCGGGCTTTCGCTGTCGTTGCCAAAACATCGGCGCCATCTTTGTAATGTGAAAAGGGGCTGAACCTTTGTCACATTCGGTCTGCGGCGTTATTTTGTTTGGAGCGAGGGAGGGGTCCTACGACAGTTCGTCGGCTATTTGGTGCTCGTAGAAGGCTTCTACTACGGCGTTGAATTCGCGGGCGAAGTCTTCCATGGTTCCGCGCCAGGTGGCTCGGCTGGGCTTGCCTTGGCCCACAAAGGCGGTTTGGATGCCGCAATCGGGGGACGGGAAGTCGCGTTTGGGATCGTTGCCCACCATAAGGACCTCGTGTGGCTCGAGCCCCATCACCTGAAGCTGCTCTAGATAGTAGGTAGCATCGGGCTTGCAGCGGGTGGTGTTTCCCATGTGCGTCACGAGTTCAAAGGGGGCGTCGGCCAGGTCGCCCCAGCCCATGCGGCACTCGATGGCCCCCTGGGGAAAGCTGGGGTTGGTAAAGAGCGCGCAACGCAGTCCAGCGTCCTGTACGGCCTGGAGCGCGGCGTGCGCGCCCGGCATAGCGTGGGCGTTAATGACATCGTCGTTCTTGTACGGAAGAACTTCGCGGTCATAGTAGGTAAACGCCTCGTAGATGAGGGGATCGGAGAGGCAGATCCCGCATCGGCGCTCGACCTCTTCTTGGTAAAACTCAAGATTGGTGCGGTTGTCCGTGCCGCTGCGGCGATTGGCGTTGAGGTCGACCAGGATGGTGCCGAGGCGTGCCATCGTGCCACCGCGGCTGCGGCGCCCGATATCCGCGAGCATCGAAGAGACATCCTTAAAATAGCGAAGGATGAACGCGTTGAGGTTGATGCTAAGAAGCGTTTCGTCCATATCGAAAACGACTGCTTTGAGCACGCGGGCACCTTTCTCGAAAAATC
>DXLT01000255.1:0-1723 GCA_019414555.1 Collinsella sp. | reverse complement strand
CGAATTCCTTGTGCAGATGATGAGCCTCAAGCACCTTGTTGCCCAGACGCGGTCCAACGGGAATGCGGATGTCGGTCCAGTCGAGCTTCTGGCTTGCGCGGGCCTCGGCCTCCATCTCCTCGTAGCGAGCCAAACGGGCCTTGTTCTTGGCCTGACGAGCCTTGGGCGAGCTGCGCACCCACTCGAGCTCGGCCTCCATGCGCTTGGCGAGCTTGGCGTCACGGTTGCCCTGCGCCTCGATGCGGGCGGCCTTGGTCTCCAGATACGTGGAGTAGTTGCCCTTGTAGGGATAAAGGTGACCGCGGTCGACCTCGCAGATCCACTCGGCAACATTATCCAGGAAGTAGCGATCGTGCGTGACGGCAAGCACGGCACCCTGGTAGTTGTGCAGGAAATGCTCGAGCCACAGGATCGACTCGGCGTCCAGGTGGTTTGTGGGCTCGTCGAGCAGCAGCAGGTCGGGAGCCTCGAGCAACAGCTTGCACAGGGCCACGCGACGGCGCTCGCCGCCGGAAAGCACGTTAACCGGCATGTCGGAATCGGGCAGCTGCAGGGCGTCCATGGCCTGACCGAGCTTGGAATCGATATCCCAGCCGTCGGCGGCGTCGATCTCGTCCTGGAGCTTGCCCATCTCGGCCATGAGGGCATCCATGTCGCAGTCCGGGTCGCACATCTCCTCGCCGATTTTGTTGAAGCGATCGACCTTGGCGATCATGTCGCCAAATGCCATGCGCACGTTCTCGATGACGGTCTTGTCGTCGTCGAGCGGCGGCTCCTGCTGCAGGATGCCCACGGTGTAGCCGGGAGTGAGCTTGGCATCACCGTTGGAGACCTCCTCGATGCCGGCCATGATCTTGAGCAGGGTCGACTTGCCCATACCGTTGGGGCCCACGACGCCGATCTTGGCACCGGGGTAGAAGCTCAGGGTCACGTCGTCAAGGATCACCTTGTCGCCATGGGCCTTACGAGCCTGATACATCTGGTAGATAAACTCCGCCATTTGTCTGTTCTATCCTTTCTACCTGCTGTTTCCCTATTCTTGATTCGCTTTAGTGGAAACGAAATGAGGAAACCAGCTCTGAAACTTAACGAAAAAGGGGCATGGTTGCCCACACCCCCTAATACTACCTGGGAAAAGTCCCCCGGAACATACTATGAACTGCGTACGCTAGTTTTCCGCAACCTTAACGAGCGGCTCGCTGCGATTTGCGCCACAGCAGATACGAGTAGACGTAGACGGCTCCGACCGAACCAAACGCCAGAACCGCAATCACTGCGGCGACGACTTCACTCGAAAGCACGCTGCCCGCCACGCCCATCACAATCAGGCCAACACCCAGCACCATAAAGCAGGCACCGCCAAAGCGCTGCGTACGGCGCCAGTTCTCGGGATCGGCAAGCGCCCAAGGCGTCTTGATACCGAGCGTATAGTTCTGCTTCACACGCGGCAAGTAGTTGCCTACGCCGATGAACAGCAGACCGACAGCACCGGAAATCAGCACGTTGACCGAACCGACCGCCGGCACCACGTCCCAGATCGTAAGCTCACCCAACCAGCTTATGGCGCACATAAACAAGGTGAAGGCGATTACGAAGCCCTGATAGAACTTGCCCGAGGTTCGATACGCCTCGCCCTTGGGGTCAATGCGTGGCACGACGTAGAACATCGCAAGAAGTGCCAGAGGCAGCACGCCGAGCGCGGAGGCCATCCAGCTAGGACCCC
>DXLT01000254.1:829-1747 GCA_019414555.1 Collinsella sp. | reverse complement strand
CCGTTAGCCGATGATGCGAGGGCGCTCGGCGTTTTCGACTGGTTTATGCACGCAAAGTCTGGGAATATACAAGTCGCATGTCTTACTGTCTAACCAGTTGCGCCAAGGAGGCACCATGGACTACAAGATTACCGGCTACGAGCCCGCCCAGCTGTTCCATTTCTTTGAGGAGGTCAGCGCGATCCCCCGTGGGTCTGGCAACGAGAAGGGCATCAGCGATTTCCTGGTTGCGTTTGCCAAGGAGCGCGGTCTCGATGTGTACCAGGACGAGGTCTACAACGTCATCATTCGCAAGCCCGCATCTGCCGGTGCCGAGAATGCCCCGACCGTGATGCTGCAGGGCCACATCGATATGGTGTGCGACAAGTTGGGCTCCGTTGAGCACGACTTTACGACCGATGGTATCGACCTGGTCGTCAAGGACGGCGTCCTCACCGCTAACGGCACCACTCTGGGCGCCGACAACGGTATTGCCGTCGCGCTTATGCTTACCGTGCTCAACGACGATTCGATTACCCATCCGGCCCTCGAGTGCGTGTTCACCACCGACGAGGAGACTGGCCTGGTCGGCGCCGAGACGCTCGACAAGTCCCAGATTAGCGCCCGCACCATGATCAACCTTGATTCCGAGGAAGAGGGCGTTGCCACCGTCAGCTGTGCCGGCGGCGTCGTCGTTACCTATACCTGCCCGATCGCGCGCGAGCACAAGACCGGTAGCACCCTCACGCTCGACATCTCCGGCCTGCTGGGCGGCCACTCCGGCAGCGATATCAACCTGGAGCGCGGCAACGGCAACCTCATCATGGCCCGCATCATCGACCGCCTGATGGTTGCCGGCGAGCCCGCCATCGTTAGCTTTAACGGCGGCACCAAGGACAACGCCATCAACCGTGAGTGCAAGGCTGTTCTGGTCTACGC
>DXLT01000254.1:0-819 GCA_019414555.1 Collinsella sp. | reverse complement strand
ACCACGCTGCCGCCGAGGCCGCGGCCCAGATCGCAAAGGGCATCATCGCCGACGTCACTGCCGAGCTCGAGGTCTTCGACCCCGGCTTTACTTGCACCGTCGAGATTGTCGACGACGCCGAGGTTGAGGCCATGGACCAGAAGTCCGCGCTTGCCCTCATCCGCGCCCTGCGCCTTGCCCCTAACGGCGTGATTCGCCGCAACGTCGCCACCGACGGCTCCGTCGAGGTTTCCTCCAACATCGGCGTGGTCGCCACCTCCGATGACGAGGTCAAGATTATGCTGTCCCCGCGCTCTTCGATCACCTCGCTGCAGAACGAGTTCAAGGACCGTCTGCAGACGCTGGCCGATGTCCTGGGCTTCGACGCCAAGTTTGAGTTTGAGTATCCCGGCTGGAGCTATGCCGAGCATTCGCCGGTCCGCGAAGTCTTTGTCGAGAGCTATCGAGAGCTCTTTGGCTCCGAGCTGCGCATCGAGTCCATTCACGCCGGCCTTGAGTGCGGCCTGTTTGCCGAGGCTCTGCACGGCCTGGACGCCATCGCCGTGGGCCCGACGCTCTCCGATGTCCATACCCCGGACGAGAGCATGGAGCTCGCTTCTGCCGAGCGCTTCTACGAGCTGCTCATCGACGTCCTCAAGCGCCTCGCTGCATAAAGGCTGCGCTAATAGCGATCCGAGTCACGTGCTGACAGATCGCAAATGATCCGAGAGGGGTACCCGAGCTTTAGCGACGGGTGCCCCTCTTCTTTTGAGAAATGGGATATTGCCCGGCGTCTAACCCATATCACCCTTTAGTCAATTTGGGACGTGTCTCTATAGT
>DXLT01000253.1:0-1763 GCA_019414555.1 Collinsella sp. | reverse complement strand
AAGCCTGCTTGGAGCCCAGCAGCATCACGGCAAACCAGCGGGCATCCTCATCGTCGTCAAAATCAGCCACGAGCACGTCGGTGGACTCGGCTTTCTCGGCTTTGGTGAGCTCGGAGGAGATAAACTCCGCAATCTGCTGCGACAGGTCCACGAACTCGCGCTCGCCAAAGAAATAGCCCTTGAGCTCACCACCAAACGCAGAGTTCTCGGCAAACGTGGCGCGTTTGTTGTCGGCCGAGGTACGAGCGCGCCGCAGGTGCGTGGTTACGAAATTACGCACGGTGCGGCTCTCGATATCCAACTCGCGCTGGCTCATAACGTTGACGGCAGAGTCAAAGTCCAGGATATGCAGAATCGCGTGATTGATTTTCATATACGGCATTCCGTTCTAGATCGATTTCGGCACGAACCAGTATAGCGGTCGATCCCGCCCCAGGCGCATCGAAGATTGGTGCATCGGGGACAGGTTGCTTTGCACCAATGGTTAGCGCAGGAGCTCGGACTGCCAAGCCTCGAGCTGTTCTGCCAAGCTCTTGCCGGCAGCGGGCATGTCGATCTGGGGACGTTTGGGCAGAAGCGCACACTTAAGAATCGCAACGATAGTCTGCGAGACAAAGCGTCGCGTATCCTTGTCAAAGCCTTGCGCAGCCTGGAGCATCACGGGCAGGCTCTCGCGCAGATTCCCAGCGATATCCGCAAACCGCTCAGCACCCGTAGCCTCAAGCACGGAGAACAACGCATCTACAAAACGCTCGCGCTCGTTAGGCGACACCGCAAGCAGCATCTCGCGAATGGAGCCATCAACGTATCGAGCACCGGCGGACAGGCGCTCACAGTACACGAAGTCGCGACCATCAACCACCCAGCTAAAGGGATTATGCTGAAGCAGGCTGAACTCGGTGCTCTCAACGATGGCATAGTCCTCTTGTGTCTCGAACATCATGCCGAAGATCGACGACCGAGGTAGCGTCTTGTCGATTCGACCGGAAAGATCGGCAAAGGCGTTGCCGTTCAGAAACTCCTCGACGAACCCTGGACCATCATGGGAATACGCCCGTTCGATTCGCTCACGGGCGACATCGGGGCACATCGCCGCACCGTACACCGCAAGGTTTCCGCCCTTGGAATGACCTCCGCACAAAAGCGGCCCGTCGATCGCATCCGCCGCCTCGTCCACATAACGCGCCGCGGATTCCTGGGCCGGCACAGGACACCGGAACGCCATGTTAAAGTCCTCTTTCCAGCCCACAATCGTGCTGTCGGTCCCCCGGAAGGAAAGATAGCTAAACCCCGCCGGAAACCGGAACGCCATGGCTGCAAACTGCTCCGTCGCCACCACATCGCTCACGGCACGATAGCCGCAAACGTGCACGCCGCGGTATCTGGGATTTGCTGCCACGGCCTCCAACAAGGCCCTGCTTCCCTCTGGGTCCCACAAGTCGTCAATCATGTCCCGGTAGCACTCGGCACGCAGCAGTTCGCGTACGTCTAGGCCCTGCCAGTTCGTCAGCCCCGCCATATCACCCGGCAAGCGCAAATAGGACAACCACGCAAAGACCAGGCTATCCACCGCGCAGAACGGCCGCTCCTCAAAGGGATCAAACGCCGTCTGGACATAGGTCAAAAAATTAGGCGAATCCGACATGGCCCTCCCATCAACTATGGTGCATTGGAGTCAGGTTACTTTGCACCAAAAAGGCGCCCGGGCGGGGGTGCGGACAGAAAGTTGGACCGCGGGGCGGTCCGGACTGGAGGTCCGCATG
>DXLT01000252.1:0-1792 GCA_019414555.1 Collinsella sp. | reverse complement strand
GTCCTTGCCAAAGGTCTCCACGAGCTTCTGATGCAGCTCCTCGCCACGCTCGTCACCAAAGGCGAGCTTAAGGCTCGCGTGGTTAAAGGGCACGGGCATGAGGGTGCCGTTGATGTTGGCGAGCACCTTGTGCTGGTAGTCCGTCCACTTGGTAAAGCGCGACAGGAAATTGTGCACGCGCTCGTTAAAGGTGTGGTAGATGTGCGGACCGTACTCGTGGACCAGGATTCCCGCCTCGTCAGTGCAGTCGAAGGCATTACCCGCAATGTGGCTACGGCGCTCCAAAACGGCAACACGATAGCCGATAGTTTCGGCAAGACGGCGGGCGCAAACGGCACCGGCATAACCGGCGCCGACAACGATCATGTCGTACGCACCGGCATTAAAGCCTTCAGGCAGGCCTGAGGTAATCTGCATCGATACTCCTTGTCAAAAGCCACGGGCTCGTTAGCTGGGCTTTTCTCGAACATTCTTCGAGACATATTTATCAGAGCGATTATAGCGCTAATGCGTCCTATAATGAGCTTGCCACACAAGGAAAGCTCAAGCACCGCGGCGTACATAATTGAAAGGTAAACCCGCTAGCAGCGGGTTTATTCGTGAACAGCCGGGTGCCTGGAGCTTAGCGAAACGCTTGTAAGGAGTAACATGAGCGATTTCCTAAACCGTATGAAGTCTGCCGCCAAGGCCGACCTTAAGACGATCGTCCTGCCCGAGGGCGAGGATCCGCGCACTATCGTCGCGGCCACCAAAATCATCGAGGAGGGCCTGGCAAAGATCGTCATCCTGGGCAACCCCGACGAGATCAACGTTCCCGGCGCTACCGTCATCGACCCGCGCAATGCCGAGAAGCACGAGGAGTACGCGCAGAAGTTTGCCGAGCTCCGCGCCAAGAAGGGCGTTACCATCGAGCAGGCTCGCGCCCAGGTGATGGACGCCACCTACTTTGGCACCATGATGGTCAAGATGGGCGATGCCGACGGCCTGGTCTCCGGCGCCTGCCACTCCACCGCCGACACCCTGCGCCCCGCGCTTCAGATCCTCAAGACCGCCCCGGGCACCAAGCTGGTCTCGGCCTTCTTCGTGATGTGCACCGACACCCCGCAGTTCGGTACCGACGGCACGCTGATCTTCGCCGACTGCGGCCTCAACATCAACCCGTCCTCCGATGAGCTCTCCGAGATCGCCATCGCCTCCGCTCACTCCTGGTCCACCTTCATGGGCAACGTTGAGCCGCACGTGGCCATGCTCTCCTACTCCACCATGGGCTCCGCTGGCGGCGAGGTCGCCAAGAAGGTCCAGGAGGCTGTGAAGTTCTGCAAGGAGAAGGCTCCCGAGCTCGCCATCGACGGCGACCTGCAGCTCGATGCCGCTATTGTCCCCACCGTCGCCCAGCTCAAGGCTCCCGGCTCCTCCGTTGCCGGCAAGGCCAACGTGCTCGTGTTCCCCGACCTCGAGGCCGGCAACATCGGCTACAAGCTGGTCCAGCGCTTCGCCGGCGCCGACGCCTACGGCCCCATCCTGCAGGGCATCGCCAAGCCGGTCAACGACCTTTCGCGCGGCTGCTCTGCCGACGACATCGTGGGTGTCGTAGCCATCACCGCCGTCCAGGCTCAGATGGCTGAGTAGCGGACGTACTCGCCCGAAGGCCGCACAGGTTAACCCCTGAAAACGTCCTCGACCAATGAAACGCCCCCGTTCTGCTCCTTCGGAGCTACGAACGGGGGCGTTTCTGGTCTGACGCTCCTATTTGGCAAGGTGTTTTTTAGAATCCATTTTGCGCTCGGCCTCG
>DXLT01000251.1:434-1814 GCA_019414555.1 Collinsella sp. | reverse complement strand
GGCCATAAGGGCCTGCGTCGGCGAGAAGACGAGCGTCATGTTGACGCGCACGCCAGCATCGGCCAGTGCACGGCAGGCGGCAAGGCCGGCCTCGCACACGGGAAGCTTGACCACGATGTTGGGGGCGAGGGCGGCAAGGCGCTTGCCCTCCTCGATCATACCCTCGGCAGTGGTAGCGGTAGACTCGGCGGAAACGGGCAGGCCCTCGCAGAGCTCGGCAATCTTGAGCATATGCGGCTCAAAGTCGGCAAGCTTGCCGCCGGTCTTGGCGTACAGGGACGGGTTGGTGGTAACACCGGCCAGGCAGCCCCAGCTCTTGGCCTCGGCGATCTCGTCCAGATTGGCAGTATCGATAAAGAACTTCATGGTGCAAACTCCTTCGAAGGAATCCAAAACTCAAAAAATAGGACAAAGGGGATGTCCCTTTGTCCTATGTGCCGGGCCTGCGGCTGGGACATGCCCCAGGCCCGGCGTCGTGTAGGAAAAGCTACTTAGTCCTCGAGAGCCTTCTCGATGCGGCTCGTGACGCCCTTGAGGTTAAGACCGACGACGTACTGCTTGATCGGGCGCTTGATGTGCTCGATCACAAAGCGCTTGCCGTCGATGTCCTGGGCAGCGAGGTTGCGATAGAGCTTCTCGACCTGCTCCTTGACCTCGGGATCGTTGAACGCATAGTGGCCGGAGACATCCAGGATCTTCAGGCTGAGCTCATCGTCGGCAAGGATGTCATCGACCTGCAGGTTGACGTCGTCGCCAGTCATCCACTTGCGCCAGCGCTCGGTCTTGATAGCCTTGACCAGCAGCGTGTGATACAGGTCGGAGGGGTCATCGCACAGACCGTTGTCGACCAGGATCTGCTCGGTGGCGCAGAGCTTGAGGTAGGCGCGGGTCTCCTCGGTGCCATACTGCGGAGCGACGTTGGAGGCGGTCACGTGTGCCGGGATGTGCTCGAGCAGCGTCGCGTCGTCCAGATAGTCGGCGTTGTGCTCCTTCAGGCCCACGCCATAGCGCTTGGCCATATCGGCAAGCTCGCGGGCGTTCTTGAAGTTGTAGTGACCGACCTGCTCCGTCCAGCGGGTAAGGGGGGCATGGGGCAGCCGCGCTTCTCGAGCTCGGGCTGCAGCTGAGAAATGAACTCCTCGTACTTATCGGTAGAGGTCAAGCCGCCATTGGTCTCCTCGGTACCGACCTCATAGGCGACCTCGGGCAGGTTATGCTCGCGACGGTACTGCTCAAGGTAGTCGATAAGATCGATCGTGCGGCGAAGCACCACGTCGAGCGGAATAACCTTGCCGATCTGATAGGGGTCCTTGGTGGGGTCGACCATCAGCAGGTCAAAGCCCGCCTCCATGTCGGCGACGAAGGACTTGCGGGCGAGCT
>DXLT01000251.1:0-424 GCA_019414555.1 Collinsella sp. | reverse complement strand
CATGGCCTCGTCCTCGGGCAGGTGGGCGTTACGCTCCTCGTCGCGCTGCCACGGACCGCCGTGATCGCGGCACAGGTAGTACGGACCGGTGTAACCCACCTCGTCGGCAACCTTCTTGATGTCGGCGGCAAAGCGCGTCTGGTCCCAACCGTTGACGTAGCCGGCGCCCATCTCGTCCATATCGACCTGGTTGCGGCTGGCGATAAACATGGGCGGGAAATCCTCGTCCTTGGCAAGCTCGAACACGGCCTGAATCAGGTTGGGGCTCATGGGGCCAATGCCGACCATGGTTGCGTGATCGCCGCTATCCTGCAGCTTGAGCATGCCCTGAACGGCCTGACGGATGGTGAGGTTGGACATTTTGTTCTCCTTCTCCAGAGGATTTTTGACAAAAGTTCCCTGGGACCCAGATGTGGGCCCTATC
>DXLT01000250.1:0-1844 GCA_019414555.1 Collinsella sp. | reverse complement strand
GTCCCCGCATTCACGGGTCTCGGCGCGCCCTACTGGGATATGTACGCGCGCGGCACGCTCGTCGGACAGACGCACGTACTGACCATCGAAGACCACATCGGCGGCGTCCACGTCCCACATCTGGGCGGCTTTGGAGCAAATCTTCTCACGCAGCTCGGTCGCGGCGTTCTTGGCGGCAAGGCCCGTCACGTACGTACCCGAGCTCGCGTACGAGCCGGCGTCGAACGGCGACACATCAGTGTCCACGCCGCGCACCACGATCATCGAACTCTCCACGCCCAGTTCCTCGGCGGCAATCTGCGCCAGGATCGTGTCGACGCCCATGCCGTTATCGGTGGCTCCGGTGCCGATGGTAATGAAGCCGTCCTCTTCCAGGCGCATGTCGATGCCGGCGATGTCCACGTTGGAAATGCCCGAGCCCTGCATGGTGAGCGCACAGCCCAGAGCACGCACGCGGTCGCCCAGGTCCACGGCTAGCGGCTTGTCGCGCCAACCGATCATGTCCATCGCGCGCAGCAGGCAGCGGTCGAGCGCACAGGCGTTGAGCTTCTCGTTGTAGTACTGCGGCATGGTCTCGCCCTCGCGCACAATGTTCTTAAGGCGCAGGTCGGCGGGGTCCATGTGCAGCATGTCGGCGAGCTCGTTGACGGCGCTCTCCACGGCAAACTGGCCTTGGGTGGCACCGTAGCCGCGATACGCGCCGCCGCGGTTGGTGTTGGTGTAGACGGCGTCCCAGCTAAAGCGGCTCGCCTTTACGTGGTTGTAGATGGGCAGGCTCTTGTGGCCCGACAGGCCGATCGTCGTGGTAGCGTGCTCGCCATACGCACCGGCGTTGGACAACGTATGCAGATCGATGGCCGTGATGGTGCCGTCGTTCATGGCGCCCAGCTTAACGGTCATCTGCATCTGGTGACGCGAGTTGCCCGCGGTGATGGTCTCCTCGCGGGTGTAGCAGCAGTAGCTCGGACGGCCGGTCTGCTGGGTAACGAACGCCACGAAGATCTCGCAGCAGCCCGTCTGCTTGGAGCCAAAGCCGCCGCCGATGCGCGGCTTAATGACCTGCACCTGCGACTGCGGAATGTCGAGCGACTGCGCGACCATGCGACGCACGTGGAAGGGCACCTGCGTCGAGGTGGTCACCGAGATGCGCCCGAACGCGTCGGTCGTCGCGAAGGCGCGGAAGGTCTCCATGGGCGCAGTCTGCGTGGCCTGGCTGGTGTAGGTGCGCTCAAAGACGATGTCGCTCTGGGCGAAGGCCTCGTCCAAGTCGCCAAAATCGCTGGTACCGCTGCACACCAGGTTACGAGCAACGTCGCCGCCCTGCGGGAACATAAAGGTCACGTCGCCCTCGGGGTGGACAACGATGTCGTTATCGAGTGCCTGGGTAAAGTCGAGCAGCGGCTCGAGCACCTCATAGTCGACCTTAATGAGTTTGAGCGCCTTGTCGGCAGCCTCCTCGGTCTCGGCGGCGACGATCGCCACTTCCTCGTTTTGGTAACGGACGAGGTTCTCGAGAATCAGGCGGTCGTAGGGACTCGGCTGCGGATAGCTCTGGCCGGCAATGGTAAAGCGGCGCTTGGGCACGTCCTCGTAGGTGTAGACGCCCACGACGCCCGGCACCTTAAGGGCGCGAGACGTGTCGATGGAGCGGATCTTGGCGCGGGCATAGGGGCTGCGCTTGAGTTTGACGATCAGGGCGCCGGCGGGCACCATATCGCCCGTGTAGACGGGACGGCCCTCGAGCAGCGCCTTCGAGTCCTTCTTGGGCTGCTTGTGGGTAATCTGCTTGTACGCGACGCCGTCGCAGCTGGTGTCGTTGACGGGCAGCTCGGGCATCTCAAAGC
>DXLT01000025.1:0-9643 GCA_019414555.1 Collinsella sp. | reverse complement strand
GGTCATGGCCACGTGCTCCAAAATCTGCACGTTATCCAGCTTGCGAACGGCCTGGAGCAGCTTGGTCGTAATCTCCTTGCCGGTGATATCGGCATGGAAGGCAATGCGCGGACGGCTGTGCGCGCCCTCGCGGGTAAAGTCGAGGCTGCCGTCGGCCTTGCGCTCAAAATCCACGCCCATCGCCAGCAGGTCGTTAATGACCGAGCGGCTCGAGCGGATCATGATGTCGACGCTCTCGCGGCGGTTCTCGTAATGACCGGCGTGCATGGTGTCCTCAAAGAAGGCATCGTAGTCTGAGCCTTCGGGCAGCACGCAGATACCGCCCTGCGCGAGCATCGAATCGCACTCGTCGACAGCGCCCTTGGAAAGCATGATCACGCGCGTGCTCGTCGGCAGGTTAAGAGCCGCGTACAGGCCCGCCACGCCGCAGCCGGCAATGACGACGTCGCACTCCATATCGGGGTATTGCTTGGTTTCCACAGGAATCCTCTCCCTTGAATGTGACATAAGGGACCGTCCCTCCTGCCACATTGTTCTAGCGCGCTGCGTACTCGAGCATGCGGTCGAGCGTGAGCTTGGCCTGATCGGCGGCCTTGTCCGACACGCCAATCTGCACCTCGCCCTCGCCCGTCTCCAGGCAGCGCACGAGCTTTTCGAGCGTGATGAGGTCCATGTTGACGCAGGTGGGCTGCACCGCGGGGAAATAGAACTTCTTGCCGGTGCCCTGGCAGCGGCGCTCGAGCTCGTAGAGCACGCCGCGGACCGTCACGATAATGAACTCGCTCGCGTCGGACTCCTCGGCATACTTGATGATGCCGGCGGTGGAGCCGATGTAGTCGGCCTCAGCCAGGACGTCAGCCTTGCACTCAGGATGCGCCAGCACGAGCGCGTCGGGGTGGGCCTCCGTCGCGTCGACGATCTGCTCGACGGTGATGATGTGATGGCGCGGGCAGTAGCCGTTGTTGAGGATGACGTGCTTTTGCGGCACCTGCTCGGCTACGAAGCGGCCCAGGTTCTGGTCGGGAATGAACAGGACGTGCTGCTGCGGCAGCTCGGACACGATCTTGACGGCGTTGGAACTGGTGACACACACGTCACTCCAGCTCTTGATCTCAACCGTGGAGTTGACGTAGCACACCACGGCAAGGTCGTCGCCGTACTCGGCGCGGGCGGCGTCGACCGTCTCGCGCTTGACCATATGAGCCATGGGACAATCCGCGCCCGGCTCGGGCAGCAGCACGGTCTTGGTGGGGTTGAGCAGCTTGGCGCTCTCGCCCATAAACTCCACGCCGCACAGCACGATGGTCCGCTGTGGCAGGCTCTTGGCGAGCTTGGCCAGGTAGAAGCTATCGCCGACGTAATCAGCCACGGCCTGCACCTCGGGCGCCACGTAATAGTGCGCTAGGATCACCGCGTCACGTTGGGTTTTTAGTTGCTGAATGGCCTCGACGAGCTCTGCGGGCACCAGTGCCGCGCGCTCCGTTGCCGTCGTTGCCGATGCTAGGCCGGCCGCGATATCGCGTGCGAGCTCCGACGCATCCATGTTCGCGCTCTGTGCCATCAAGGCCCCTCTCTTTTGGCGAATCTTGGGGTTTTAGTATGACACCTAGGTTTACAGCTGACAAGACAGCTGTAAACCTAGGTGTAAAGTTGAAATAAAGATTCAATCATGTGGCAGGTCCATTTTCGAACTGGCAAGCCGAGGATAGCCGAGCTCTCGATAGCGCAGGAGGCATCTTTCGCCACCGCAATACCGCTCGGCGCGAGTTGCGCGACGTGGGGCGCAAATGGGACACGCCTCCGCGAGCGGTCCGCACCCAATGTGGCAAAATCGAACTACTAAGGGGGCTCAGAATGCTCAAGATTATTGCCTGCGACGACGACGTCGCTTTTCTAGATAGACTGCACCGGATGATCGACCGTTGGTCGAGCGAGACGGGCACGGCGGTCGATGTTGCGCTCGTCACGCGCGGCGAGGACCTGCTGGCCCGCCATGCCGCATCGCGCGCCGACATCATCTTGCTCGATATGATCATGCCGCTCGTCAACGGCATGGACACCGCGCGCGAATTGCGCCAGGCCGATACCGCCGTGCGTCTGGTGTTTCTCACCTCATCGCCCGAGTTTGCACTGGAGTCCTACGAGGTCCGCGCCTTCGACTATCTGCTCAAGCCTGTGACTTACGAACGCCTGGCGCAGCTACTCGACGAGCTTTCGAGCGTGCGCCCGGCGGCAACCGACGAACTCGTAATCAAAACGTCCTTTGGCTACCACGCCCTGCGCCTGTCCGACATCGAATATGCCGAGGCGCGCAACAAGCACGTGGTCTTCCACCTGCGCGACGGACGCGATATCGAGGCACTCGAATCGTTCCGCAGCGTCGAGGACCGTTTGGCGCAAAATGCCACCTTCTTTAAATGCCACCGCAGCTACCAGGTCAACCTGCGCAATATCGATCACTTTGACCGCACGGACATCGTCATGCGCTCGGGTGCGTGCATCCCGCTTTCGCGCAGCTGCAAGCAGGGATTCCAAGACGCCTACTTTGCGGTTCGCTTTGAGGGTGGGAGACACTGATGGCCTCCTCGGTCGAAATGGTCCTTTGGGCAATCCACCACGCCACGACGCTGCTCTTTGGCGTCTTTGCCTCGGCGGCGCTGTGCGGTATCGAGATCAACCGGCGTCATGCGCTTGAACTGGTGCTGGTCGGTGCCGTAACTGGATGCGCATTTGGCCTCGCCAATGCCGTCGGCGGCGAGCTTTTCGCCCGCCAGGTATATCCGCTCGTCGTGCATCTGCCGCTCGTCATCTATTTGTGCGCGCGCTACCGCCTGAGCCCGCTGCTTGCCGTGCTCGGCATTACCAGCGCCTATCTGAGCTGCCAGTTCAGCAATTGGATGGGCATCGCCGCCTTTGCCGCAACCGATTCGCAGATCGCGTACTATCTGGCGCGTATTGCGACCACACTCGCCGTCTTTGCCGTCCTATTGCATTGGGCCGGCGACATCGGTCCGCGCTTGGCGATTAAAAGCACCACCGAGCTGGGCATCCTTTTAATCCTGCCGCTCGTCTATTACGTCTTTGACTATGCCACCAACGTCTACACCACGCTGTTCCACTCGGGCTCGGTGGTAACGGTTGAGTTTTTGGCATTTGCGCTCTGTGCCTTCTATCTTATGTTTCTTGCCGTTTACCTGCGCGAATACGAAGAAAAGGAAACCGCCGAGCGAGAGCGCTGGATGCTCGAAACCCGCGACAGCGCCGCCATTAAAGAGCTCGAGGCCTGGCGTCAATCTGGGCGCGAGCTGTCGATTCTTCGCCACGATATGCGCCACTTCCTACGCGGCCTGGCCACTTTAATTGAGGAGGGCCACACCGACGAGGCGCTCAACCGCATCGACGAACTCTGCGAAGCCGGCGACCGCACCGCCGTACGCCGCTTCTGTGCCAACGAGACCGTAAACATCGCGCTTTCGTCATTTAACTCGGATATCAATAGAAACGGCATTACCGCCAACCTGCGCGCCGCCGTACCCGAAACCATCCACGTAGGTGACGCCGACCTGTTTAGCGTGCTCTCAAATGCCTTGGAAAACGCTATCACCGCCGCAAGCGCCGCACCCCAAGGAAAGCGATTCGTCGACTTTGACCTGCGATTAGAGGACGGCCAGCTGCTGCTGTTAGTTTCCAACACGTTTGACCGCGCGCCGCGCATGGTCGACGGCATGCCCGTGACCCGGCATGCGGGCCACGGCTTTGGCACCAAGAGCATCAAACTTGCCGTGGAGCGCATGAACGGCAACTGTCAGTTCCGCATTAACGGCGATCGGTTTGAGCTGCGCGCTGTGATGTAGAAGTGCGGCGCCGATCTCGAGGCGTGCCTTGCCCGCCAGACAATCGCTCGCCGGCGCCAATCCGCTACAGCGGAGCGGCTGCCGGGGTCAGTTGCTTGATGTATGCCCACATGCGCTGCTTGGCGGCTTTGTCAGTGAGCGCCGCCTCAAAACCGTCGAGCGCGAGCACGCGGCGACCCTGCACATGGGCGACCAAGCCGGGCTTGAGCATGGCGGTGTCGAAGTCATCGATCGCCACGAGCATATCGGCGTAGGTCTCGCGCATGGCGTCAGCCGCGTTGTTGTCGAGCAGTAGCACCGCCTCGGGGTCCAAAGCCTCAAGCGCCTCACGGAACAGCTCGCACGGCAGAGTCTCGCCCACCGCGACCGCTCCGTCACCCACGCCGGCGACGCTTGCCAGCACGCAAAAATCCTCGGGCGCGTAGCCGATGGCCCCAAGCGCCTTGCGCAACGCCGCGCCATCCGGGCCGGCGGCAAGCTCGCCACCCGAACGCTCGGCCTCGTCCAAATCGCCTTTGACCAGCACGATCGGCGAGCACGCGTTGCCCGCGATACGCACACCGCGACCTGCAAGCGACGCGAGCTCCTGCTCGGTCGCCTGAGCGATGGCTTCTTTTTTCTGGCTTTGTGACGTGGGCATGCGCTCTCCAATCGTTTGCGTGCCCACCATTATATAAAAGAGCTGCCCGCGAGTGGTTGCTTTGCGGGCGGCTGGGTATAAGCACGGTCGTACTGAGTTTTACGCGGCCGAGCCGCGTCGCATTATGGAGGTCACCATGGCTGACATTAATCAGATTACCCCCGAGAACTTCGATTCCATCGTTAACGACAGCCTGCCCGTGCTGGTCGATTTTTGGGCACCGTGGTGCGGGCCCTGTCGATCCCTCTCGCCCATCGTTGACGAGGTTGCCGATGAGCTGGCGGGCAAGCTTGCCGTTGCCAAATGCAACGTCGACGACAACCAGGACCTGGCCATGAAGTATGGCGTCATGAGCATCCCCACGCTGATTGTGTTTAAGAACGGCGAGGAGATTGACCGCTCAGTTGGCGCTCTACCCAAGGCGAGGCTGCAGGCGCTGCTGGAGAAGCATCTGTAATACGCTTGTTACTTACTCGCCGTCTATGAGCGGTTTTGCACCGCTCGCCGGACTTCTGGATGCACCGAGTGCAACCACGGATAGTATGGTAGTCACAAACAGCCCCCAGTGAACGGGTGCGGGTCGCACAGACTCGTACCCGTTTTCTTATGCAGCTGCGCGCAGAGCGGGCGTAGTAAAATCTGAACCACTGAACTGCCCCATACAAAAGGAGATTTTCCATGCATGATGTTGGAATGAACATGAGCCAGCTTGCCATGAGCGTCAAGCAGGTCGACGACACCATCGAGCTCGCTCACGAATGGAGCCATCAGTTGCTGCATGCGACCGAGAATTTTGACATGGAGCGCATCGGCGCCAAGCTCGAGGCAGCCATGGCCGCGCTGCACGAGGCGCATGACGCGCTCGAGGGCTACGAAGAGGCCATCGAGGCCGACCACAACTCCGTCGGATCCGTGAAGCTGGTGTAGGGTGTCCGAACACGAACACGAGCACGGCTGCGGGCACGAGCACGAGCATCCGCACGGGGCGGACGGTGACGCGGGCTGCCACTGTAGTGGCTCCGGCTCCGAGCTGGTCCGTTTTTCGGTTACCGCACCCGACGACCTGCTGCGCCGTTTTGACGAACAGATCGCGCGCCGCGGCGACGTGGCCAACCGCTCCGAGGCCGTGCGCGACCTGATTCGCGCCTCGATCGCCAAGGAGCAGATGCGCACGCCCGATGAGCATGTTATCGGGTCGCTCACCATGATCTACGACCATCACACCGGCGATCTGACACGCCGCCTGGACGAGGTGCAGCACGACTACACCAACGAGATCGTATCGACCATGCACGTGCATCTGGATCACCACAACTGCTTGGAGATTCTGGCGCTCAAGGGTCGCGGCGAGCGCGTCTACGAACTAGCCGACCGCCTGCTGGGCCTGCGCGGCGTTAAGCACGGCGAGCTCACGTGCGCCGCCACCAAGCAGAGCCTGGGGCTGTAGCGCACCTGTCCCTATTTGGTCGGTTTTGATGAGGGGTGTCGCATGCGGCATGTGCATATTCATGTGACGGGCATTGTGCAGGGCGTTGGCATGCGGCCGTTTGTGTATCGCGAGGCCATGGCGCATGGCATTTGCGGATGGGTGCTCAATGCGGGCGACGGCGTGCATATCGAGGCGCACGCTTGTGCCGAGGCGGTTGACGGATTTGTCGCTGCGCTTTCTGAGCATGCGCCCGCGGCGGCTCGCGTTGAGCGAGTCGATATTGCGGATTTGGAGCCTGGCGGTTGGAGCACTGCCGATGAGCAGGGCTTTCACATTGTGGCGTCGCAGGACCAGACCGCGCACACCACACTTGTCTCGCCCGATATCGCCACCTGTGACGATTGCCTGCGCGAGTTGTTCGATCCCGCCGACCGACGCTATCACTACCCCTTTATCAACTGCACTAACTGCGGACCGCGCTTTACCATCATCCGCTCGCTGCCTTACGATCGAGCGGCTACCTCGATGGACCGTTTTCCCATGTGCCCCGAGTGTGCCGCGGAGTATGCCAATCCGCTCGACCGGCGTTTTCACGCGCAGCCCGATGCCTGCTTTGATTGCGGGCCGCATATCACGTGGCGCGAAGCGAGCGTGGGCGGTGAGCCGGGCGAAGCCGCCGCGTTGCCGGCCGTCGGCACCACACGCGAAGCCAGCGACGCTATCATCGAGCGCTGCATTGAGCTGCTGGCCGGCGGTGGCATCGTCGCCATCAAGGGCCTGGGCGGATTCCATCTATCCTGTGACGCTGCCAACGAGCAGGCGGTGGCCGAGCTGCGCCGTCGCAAGCGTCGCAGCAATAAGCCGCTTGCCGTCATGGTGCGCAGTCTTGCCGATGCCGGGCGCCTGTGCCATATCGACGACGCTGAGCGCGAGCTTCTCGCCGGCAGTATCCGCCCCATTGTGCTGCTGCGCCGGCGCACTGTTGGCGAGGGCAACGGCGGTTCCCCCGACATCCTCGCCCTCGCGCCATCTGTCGCGCACGACTTGCCCGAGCTCGGCGTCATGCTCCCCTATACGCCGCTTCAACATCTGTTGCTTGCAGCTGCCGCGTCGCATGACATGCATGCGCTGGTCATGACCAGCGGAAACCTGAGCGAAGAGCCCATCGAGACCGACGACGCCCTTGCATGGGAGCATCTCGTTGCCGCCGGCATCGCCGACGCGCTGCTCGGCAACGACCGCGCGATCCTGTCGCGCTACGACGACTCCGTGGTGCGCGTGGTCAACGGCGACGTCATGCCCGTACGTCGTGCACGCGGATATGCGCCGCAACCGCTGTCGTTGCCGGCGCTCGACGGCACCACGCCCTGCGTACTCGCCTGCGGGCCGCAGCAAAAAGCCACGATTGCACTCACTCGCACGGACTCGGACGGTCATACGACCTGTTTTGTGTCGCAGCATATCGGCGATGTCGAAAACGGCGCGACTTTCGATGCTTGGAGCGCCGCGCGCTCGCGTCTGGAAAACCTCTTTGACCTGGCGCCTGCCGCCTTGGCATGCGACATGCATCCCAGCTATCTGTCGAGCCAATGGGCGCGCGAGCACGATCTGCCGCTTATCGAAGTCCAGCACCACCATGCGCACATCGCGAGCGTAATGGCAGAGGCGATTGTCGCAGGCCGGCTTGCGCCCGATGCACGCGTCCTCGGCATCGCCTTCGACGGCACGGGCGCCGGCACCGATGGCACCATATGGGGCGGTGAGTTTCTTGTCGCCCGTCTCACCGATTTTGAGCGCGTCGCGCATCTGCGCGCCTGGGCGCTTCCCGGTGGCGCCGCATCCGTACACGATGCCCGCCGCAACGCCTTTGCCCTGCTCAGCGAGCTCGACCTGCTCGAGCACCCGGGAGCCGCGGGGCTCTTGAACAGCCTTGACGAGCAAACGCGCAGCATAACGGCAACGATGATCGAGCGCGGCATCAACAGTCCGCGCACTAGCAGCATGGGTCGCCTGTTTGATGCCGCAACCGCGATTTTGGGCATTTGCGGCCAGGCAACCTACGAGGGCGAACCCGCCATCGAGCTCGAAGCCGCCGCCTGGCGCGCGCTCGACAGCGAAATCGCCCATTTTCCCGACGACAACGCCGGCTACTCCGCATCTGACCCATCGTGGCTGGACGGCCCCTATGTTCTGGACCAGAAAGCACTCTTTGAGGCACTTTTGGGAGGAATTGAAGCCGGAGCGCCCGCCAACAGGCTCGCACTCGACTTCCATGTCGGCATCGCGCGCTCCTCGGCGCGCATCGCCAGCGATATCTGCGTGCACGAGGGCATCGACACCGTCGCGCTCTCGGGCGGCGTGTTCATGAACCGACTTCTGCTTCAGCTCCTCGCCCGCGAGCTCAAAAGCGCGGGCCTTACTGTCCTTGTCCCCCACACCGTACCCGTCAATGACGGCTGCATCGCCTACGGTCAGGAGGCGGTCGCAAGCGCTCGTCTTGCGCAGATTGCATCACAGTAGCTCGCCCTCGCACGCCGCCGTCTCACAGGCGTAACGCGTTTGCCCGCGAACCCCGCGAGCGCTACCATCAACTGATGGATTATTGAGCGCCCGTCCAGCGCAAAGCGTATAAAAGGGGAACAATATGTGCCTTGCCGTTCCCGGTAAAGTAGTCAAACGCGACGACGACCTCAAGGCCACCGTCGACATGATGGGCATCGAGCGCCCTGTTTCGCTAAGACTCGTGCCGACGGCGCAGGTTGGCGACTATATTCTCGTACACGCCGGCTTTGGCATCCAGATCGTCGACGAGCAGGAAGCGCAAGAAACGCTCGAGCTCGTTAATGCCATGACCGAACTGGTCGAAGAAGACCAACTGGCCAGCAACCCGGCCGAGGCATACTAGTGGCGGCCGGACAGCCGGCTCGCTCCGGTATCGACTTTTCGGCATTTCGCGATTCCAAGCTGGCCCGCGAGCTCATCGAACGCATCCATGAACTCGTCGGCGACCACACCATCAACCTTATGGAAGTCTGCGGCACGCACACCGTGAGCATCGGCCGCTATGGCTTTCGCTCCATTATGCCGGCCGGGCTCAAGCTGCTGAGCGGACCGGGCTGCCCCGTCTGCGTTACCGCCAACCGCGACATCGACCACGCAATCGCGCTCGCCAACATCGACGGCGCCATCATCACCACCTTTGGCGACATGATGCGCGTGCCCGGATCGTCCACCTCGCTCGCTGCGCAAAAGGCGGCAGGGCGCGACATCCGCATCGTCTACTCCCCACTCGACGCGCTCGACATTGCCGAGCAAAACCCCGATCGCCCGGTCATTTTTATGGGCGTGGGCTTTGAGACTACGACGCCCACCATCGCCGCCGCCATCTTGGAGGCCGAGGCGCGTGGGCTTTTGAACTTTTCGGTCTATTGCGCCCACAAGACCACGCCGCCGGCGTTGCGTGCCATCGCCAACGATCCCGAGACCACCATCGACGGCTTTATCCTGCCGGGCCACGTCGCCACCATCACGGGCTTGACGCCCTTTAGCTTTTTGGTCGATGAGTTCGATACCCCGGGCGTGGTCACAGGATTTGAACCGGTCGATATCCTGCAGGGTATCTGCATGCTGGTCCAGATGGTTGTCGAGGGCAAGCCCGCGATTGGCAACGCCTACCGCCGTGGCGTCAACACAGACGGCAACCCCGTGGCGCGCCAGCTG
>DXLT01000249.1:998-1856 GCA_019414555.1 Collinsella sp. | reverse complement strand
CTCGGGGCCGCGTGCCTTCCACACAATGCAATAGGTGCAGCGATGGTTGCAGCCATCCTGAATCTTCACGCCCAGGCGAGAGCGACCGAGCGCATCGACCACCTCGCCATCGCTGCAGGCGGGAACGCTATCGGACTCAACACCCAGCACCTCGCAAACACGTTCGGCGACATCTATCTTGGACGGCTCGGCAATCACGCGATCCGAAAGCTCCGACAGCTCCTCGGGATGCAAATTGACCACGCATCCGGTCACGACCACATAGGGCTCGTTTGGATGGGCCAGCGCATGACGGACGGCCTTACGGGTCTTAGCCTCGGCCTCGCCCGTAACGGCACAAGTGTTAATGACGATCAGATCGGCATCCTGGGGCTCCACAATAGCAAAGCCCAAGCGCATAAGATCGGCAGTGATACGGTCAGACTCAACCCGGTTGACGCGGCAGCCGAGGTTGACGACGGAAATATGGGGTGCGAGCACGCGGGCTCCTTAATCGAGGATATCGTCGAGGGCACTCTTGATACGGTCGGTCACCGACTTCTTACCAGAAGCGACGTCATCGCCCATCTCATCGGCAAAAGCACGGAGCAGCTCGCGCTGCTTATTGGAAAGATTGGTGGGAACGACCATGCGCAGTTGCACGATCAGGCGGCCACGCGAACCGCCACCGCCAATGCGCGGCATGCCGTAATTATTGACGCTCACGGTGTCGCCGTACTGGGCGCCGGCGGGAACCGTCACCTTAACGACCTCGTCGGGCATAATGCCCTCGACCTCAATCTCGCAGCCGAGCGCAGCCTGCGCAATCGAGATATCGCTCACCAGGTACAGGTCATCACCGTTGCGCTTAAAGCGCTC
>DXLT01000249.1:0-988 GCA_019414555.1 Collinsella sp. | reverse complement strand
AAAGCGCTCATGGTCGGCGACGCGCACGTTGACAATCAGGTCGCCCGAAGGCTCGCCGCGAAGGCCGGCCTCGCCAAAGCCGCTCACACGAAGCTGGCGACCGGTCGAAACGCCGGCGGGAATATCGATGTCGATCTTTTCGTGCGAAGGCGTGCGGCCTTGACCGTCGCAGGTCTCGCAGGGATGATCGATAACCGTGCCCTCGCCATGGCAGTCGGGGCAAGGCGAGGAAGACTGAACCTGGCCCAAAAACGATCGCTGAACCGTCGTGACGTAGCCCGTACCGTGGCAGCGGCCGCACTGCTTTTCCAGTGCGCCCTCTGCCCTACCGGTGCCATTGCAGTCCTCGCAAGGAGCAAGGCGGTCATAGCTGATTGTCTTTTTGCAGCCGAGCGCCGCCTCCTCGAGCGTCACCGAAAGCGAGATGGCCATATCACGTCCGCGACGACGCTCACGACGGCTGCGGGCGCCACCGCCGGCACCGCCGCCAAAGAACGACGAGAACAAGTCGTCCATGCCCATGCCACCAAAGATATCGTTGATGTCGACGTAGCCGGAGCCACCGGGGCCGTCGGCAGTGCCGTAACGGTCGTAGTTAGCACGCTTCTGCTCATCGGAAAGAACGGAATATGCCTCGTTGAGCTCTTTGAACTTAGCCTCGGCCTCGGGGTCGTCCGAAACGTCCGGGTGTACGGTACGGGCCTTCTTTAGAAACGCGCGCTTAATCGTCCGCGCGTCGGCATCCTTGTCGACGCCAAGCACCTCGTAGTAATCCCTATTTTCCGACACGACCGAATCCTTCCGACTTTCATTATTGTCACAGTGCGTCCTATACCCAAGCTGGGCCGGCCGCAAACAGAGGGTTTGATGTTATTGCATTGCGTAGGGCGAAAGCATGGCACGTTGCGAGCAGCTCGCAAACCAAACCGACACGAGCGCAAACATAAATCCGTTGGCAAAACCGTTGGCAAACTGCATCGCGCCGCGC
>DXLT01000248.1:0-1862 GCA_019414555.1 Collinsella sp. | reverse complement strand
AGACCACGCCGGCGGACAAGCCCAAGGCGATGATCCTGGGCGCCGGCCCCAACCGCATTGGCCAAGGTATCGAGTTCGATTACTGCTGCGTGCACGCGAGCTACGCACTGGCGGCTCGCGGCTTCGAGACCATCATGGTCAACTGCAACCCCGAGACCGTTTCGACTGACTACGACACCTCGGACCGCTTGTACTTTGAGCCGCTCACCTACGAGGACGTCATGGACGTTATCGATGTCGAGCGCCCCGACGGTGTCGTGGTGACGCTCGGCGGCCAGACTCCGCTTAAGCTGGCGCGCATGCTCGAGGAGAGCGGCGTGAACATTATGGGCACCAAGCCCGATGCCATCGACTTTGCCGAGGACCGCGAGCGCTTCGCCGCTCTGCTCGACAAGCTGGGCATCATGTACCCGCCGGCGGGCCAGGCCACCTCGTTTGAGGAGGCCGAGGCCGTGGCCGCGCACATCGGCTATCCGCTGCTGGTGCGCCCGAGCTATGTGCTGGGCGGCCGCGGCATGATGATCGCCTACGATGCCGAGCATCTGCGCGATTACATGGCCGAGGCCGCGCGCATTAGCCCCGACTACCCGGTGTATCTGGACCGCTTCTTGGAGGGTGCGATCGAGTCCGACGTCGACGCCCTGTGCGACGGCGAAGAGGTCTACATCGGCGGCATTCTGGAGCATATCGAGGAGGCCGGTATTCACTCCGGCGACTCTGCGACCTGCATCCCGCCGTTCAGTTTTAGCGAGAGCCTGCAGACAAAGCTTCGCGAGACCACCCGTCGCATCGCGATGGCGCTGGGAGTCCGCGGTCTGGTCAACGTGCAGTATGCCATCAAGGGCGAGACCGTTTACGTGATCGAGGCCAACCCGCGTGCCAGCCGTACCGTGCCGTTCATCTCCAAGGCCACCGGCGTGCCGCTGGCCAAGTGCGCGGCGCGTATCATGGCAGGCGATTCCATCGCGAGCTTGGGCCTGCCGAGCGACGAACGTCAGCTGGACTGGTTCTGCATGAAGGAAGCCGTCATGCCCTGGGGTCGTTTCCCGGGCGCCGACGTCATCCTGGGGCCCGAGATGAAGTCGACGGGCGAGGTCATGGGTATCGCCAAGAGCTACCCCGAGGCATACGCCAAGACGCAGCTGGCAATCGACTACAAGCTGCCCGACCCGAGTTGCGGCAAGGTGTTCATTAGCGTGTGCGACCGCGACAAGCGTCATATCCTTTCGGTCGCCCGTATCCTGCGCTACCTGGGCTTTGATATCTGCTCCACCGAGGGCACGGCGCGCGTGCTGCGTGGAGGCAACGTGACGTGCGAGGTCGTGGAAAAGATTAGCGGCCCGCACGGCGGCGAGCGTCCCAACATTGGTGACCTCATCGCCGATGGCAAGATTGCGGTAATCATCAATACGCCGTACGGCCCGGGCTCGCGTGGCGATGGCTACCTGCTACGCACCGAGGCCGTCCGTCGTGGCGTGACCTGCGTGACGGCGATGTCTGCGGCCAACACGTACGTGAGTGCCATCGAGGCCGTGCGCGAGGACGAGCAGGGTCACGGCAGCGCCAACGACATGGGCATGGACGTCATCGCCCTGCAGGACCTGCCGCAGCACACGGTGTAGTGTGACCTGTCCGGCCGGGGCGGGAGGGGCCGAGATTTCCCCCTTTCGCTCCGGCTGCAAGCAGAGTCGCTCAGGAGGAAACTCGGCCCCTCCCGCCCCGGCCTGCGGTGACTTGGCTGCACCGTGTGCTGCGGAAGGGGCTTTGCGCGATGACTAGGGCTGAATAAAAAAGTGAGTGTGGGATCCGCCGTTCGTTCGAACGGCGGATCCCACGTTAATATT
Source organism: Collinsella sp. (assembly GCA_019414555.1). GTDB lineage: Bacteria > Actinomycetota > Coriobacteriia > Coriobacteriales > Coriobacteriaceae > Collinsella. Next base: position 18 of record DXLT01000248.1, on the reverse strand, counting down.
TCAGCCAACGTACGTCAT
>DXLT01000247.1:0-1874 GCA_019414555.1 Collinsella sp. | reverse complement strand
CGCCTCGCGCGCCTGCATCAAACCCTGGCGAATCGCGCGGTATGTTGCCTGACGAAAGTCACCGCCCTCGGTGTGTTTGGCATGCGCGCGGCCGCCCGTGAGCGTAATGCGCACATCGGTGATGGGCGAGCCGGTCAACACGCCCAGGTGATCGCGCTCCATGGCGTTGGTGAGCGCCAGGCGCTGCCAGTTCAGATCGAGCTCGTCAGTCGAGGTAGCGGTACCAAATTGCACGCCTGAGCCCGCCGGCAGCGGCTCAAGGCGCAGGTGCACCTCGGCGTAATGGCGCAGTGGCTCAAAGTGGCCCACACCCTCGACCGGCTGCGAGATCGTCTCCTTATAGAGAATGCCGCCGGACTCAAACTCAATCGTAAGGCCAAAGCGATCGGCCAACACCCGCTGCACGACCTCGAGCTGCACGGCTCCCATCAACTGCAAGTGAATCTGCTCAAGATGCGTATTCCAGCTTACGCCGAGCATGGGGTCTTCGTCCGCCAACTCGGTCAGCGCTTTAAACACCGCATGGACATCGTGTTCGCCCGGCAGCACCGTATAGGTGAGGACCGGCGCAATGACAGGTGCATCGCCCGCGGGCTCCGCGCACAGGGCATCACCCGGGCGAACGTGTGCGAGGCCCGTCACGGCGCAGATGCCGCCAGCGGCAACTTCCTGGGCAAGCTCATACTTCTCGCCGTTATAGATGCGTACCTGATCGACCTTCTGCTCCCATGCCTCGGCACCGGAACGTCCGTCAATCACCTGCTTGGCATGCAGCGTGCCGCCGGTCACTTTAACCCAAGCCAAGCGCTCGCCACGATCCCCGCGGCTGACACGATAGACGCGCGCAGCAAACTCCGGGAGCCACGCCTGTTCACGCATCAGCGCGCATATGCCATCCAGCAGCTCGTCAACGCCTTGGTCCTTGAGCGCCGAGCCGGCAAAGCAGGGAAAGAGCTTGCGCTCGGCAACCATGCGCGACAGCGTTGCAACAGAAAGCTCGCCCGTCTCAAGAAACTCCTCGAGCGCCGCCTCGTCCAACGCAGCAGCGTCCTCCCGAACGGCACCACCCGCCAGCAGTTCGCTGGCATCCAGGCAGCCCTCGGAAAGACGTTGCCCAAGTTGTGCCAGCAAAACCTCGCGGCCGGGATGCTCCAAATCGATTTTGTTGATATAGATGAACGTCGGAATGTCATAGCGCGCAAGCAGGCGCCACAGGGTTTCGGTGTGCCCTTGTACGCCGTCGTTGGCGCCCACCACCAGAATCGCGTAGTCCAGGGCGCGCAATGTGCGCTCCGCCTCGGCAGAAAAATCGACATGCCCCGGCGCATCAACGAGCATGACGTGGGTATCGCCTTGGTCGAGCACGGCCTGCGACGAGAAAATCGTAATGCCGCGCTCGCGCTCGATCGCGTTAGTGTCCAGATGCGAATCGCCATCGTCCACGCGGCCGCGCTTGCGAATGCGACCCGCGTTGAACAGCATGGCCTCGGCCAGCGTGGTCTTGCCGGCATCGACATGCGCCACAATTCCAACGACCGCTTGCTTCGACATGGCTCTCCTCTTATTGCAAGCCCATCGCACGCGGCAACGGGCGCTCTCGTTCCACACTGGATGATACAATTTACGGGCCGGCGGGCGAAGCGGGCCCTATCCCCCGACCGAGCTCATCGCCCCGCGTTGCCGCGCAGCGATTTTCGTAGGTTCGCGCCTTGCGAAAGCCGGCACCTCCCCTTTTTGTCTGCCCGGGTTCATCTGGAACGGCAGCGACGCGAGCCCCACAACAACGCGTTTTGCCAAAAAATGGCCCCACCCGGGGCCATTTTCATTTAGATGGAGTGTTGGTATGCGCCTGGGCGCTTATGCCTCGCGCAGCC
>DXLT01000246.1:0-1880 GCA_019414555.1 Collinsella sp. | reverse complement strand
AGCCTGCACAATCTCAGCGATCATATCCGCCTCACGCGCCTGTGCGCAAACGGGTACGCCCTTCTCACGAAGTGCCATGCCCAAACGGCACGACTCTGGCATGTCAAGGTTGAGCTGAACGAGTTCATTCGCCCGCGTCAGAATCTCATCGGGCGTGCCCAGCATGGCAACTCGTCCCGTCTGAAACACGGCGACACGATCGGCCTCGGCAGCCTCCTCCATAAAGTGCGTAATCATCACGATGGTCATGCCGCGAGCGTGCAACGCGCGGCAAGCCTTCATGAGGCCCTTGCGTCCACGCGGATCGAGCATCGAGGAAGCCTCGTCCAATATGAGCACGCGCGGTTCCATGGCGAGCACGCCGGCAAGCGCCACGCGCTGCTTTTGGCCGCCCGAAAGCGCATGGGTCTCGTGGCGCTCAAAGCCCACCAGGCCCACACCCTTCAGCGCCTCGCGTACGCGCTGCGCAATTTGCGCCGATGGCACGCCAAGGTTTTCGGGACCAAACGCAACGTCATCTTCGACAAGCGTTGCCACCAGCTGGTCGTCGGGATTCTGGAATACCATGCCCGCGGTCGAACGAATGTCGTAGACCAGCTCGGGGTCGGACGCATCCATGCCGTTGATGCGTACCGTGCCCGCATCGGGCTGCAACAGCGCATTCAGATGCTTGGCAAACGTCGACTTGCCCGACCCATTGCCACCGAGGATGCAGAAAAACTCGCCGTCCTCGATATTCAGATCGACGCCGTCGAGCGCCGGTACGGCACCGTCATAGCTAAAGGAAACGCCCCGACACTCAATCATGCGCGGCCTTTGACCTGGTCCTTTTTAGGCGTGATGAGGTTGGAGACCGCCTTGTACACCGCAAGCGTCAATACCGAATTAAGCACGGTCTTGATAAGGTTGAACGGCAGCACGGCAGGAATCATGAGCGGGGCGATCACATCGACCGAGCCATACCAGAACCAAACGCCAATGGTAAGGTTCGCGACCATGGACAGCACCGTAGCGGCAATGACGCCGAGCACCAGACCAATCACGGCACCCTTATAGGTGTGCATCTTCTGGTAGACGATAGCCGCGGGCAGAATGTAGCCCAGCGTGGCAACCAGGTTCATAAGCGCGCCGACCCAGTCACCCGTGGTGAGCGCATGGATAACGATCGCCATGGCGGCAACAGCAGTGCCGGCACCGGGGCCATATGCAAACCCGCACACCATCGCCGGCACCAGCGACGGGTCATAGGTCAAAAACGGCGCCGAAGGAAGGATAGGCAGCTGCACGTACATAAACAGGGCGCCCAAGGCGCACATCAACGCCATGGTAACGAGCTGTTTGGTGCTCCACCTATTCGTGTTCTCAAAATGGATATGCTGCGACTGTTCAGACATAAGATCACCTGCCTCTTTCATCCGGACTCTAACCGTTGGTACTGGGATCTCACCAGTTCAGCCGGCATGCGAACCAACACACGCACGGGTCGCGGACTCATCGGCTCGGTCGCAGACACCTCGCCTGCGCCACGGCGTCCCTTTGACACCGCCCGATTTACCGCCAGTGGGGAATTCCACCCCGCCCTGAAACAGCAATTGCAAGTGTAGCACGAGCAGGTTCTCGCGCAAGTATGCCAAGGGTAATTTGTGGCGGAGATCAGTTGCCAAAGCAACCACGTTCCCCACCCATCCCAAAGCAACGCGCCTTTCGCGCAAAGCGCGAAACAGCGAAGGGGACACGTATCCCTATCGACCACATCCTTCTCCGCCCGCCGGCCTCAAGGCCGTAAACGCAGGGAATCCGGGGGCGTGACGGGGGTTTCTCTCCGGAACATTCCGCACTGATATCTTCTGTATTGAAGACGTCGATGGTGCACCCGTATA
>DXLT01000245.1:0-1933 GCA_019414555.1 Collinsella sp. | reverse complement strand
GCGCATATTCTGGCGCGCGTGGAGGCGGGGGACACCAAGCCCACGCTCGTGGTATGCCCGGCCTCACTCGTGTACAACTGGACTGCCGAGCTGGAGCGCTTTGCCCCGTCGCTCGATGTGTGCGCCATTGTGGGCGCCAAGGCTCAACGCCGCGTGCAGATCGCCGGCGTGGCCGAGCATAGCGTGGTCGTAACGTCGTATGATCTTATGCGGCGCGATATCGACGAGTACGTCGAGCAGGATTTTGCCCGCGTGGTGCTCGATGAGGCCCAGTACATTAAAAACCCGCTCACGCAGGTGGCGCGCGCCGCAAAGCGCCTGCCTGCCGGCGCGCGCTTTGCCCTGACGGGCACGCCCATCGAAAACCGCTTGTCCGAGCTCTGGAGCATCTTCGACTTTTTGATGCCGGGCCTTTTGGGGACGCGCGAGTCGTTTGCCAAGCGCTTTGAGAGCCCCGTCGAGCATGCCGAGGGCGATAGCGCCGCTCGCCTGCAGGCGCTCGTGTCGCCGTTTGTGCTGCGCCGTGTTAAGGAAGACGTGGTGGCCGACCTGCCCGAGAAGATCGAGGACACCGTCATGGCGCAGCTTACCGGCGAGCAGCGCAAGCTCTACCTGGCCAACCAGGACCGCATCGCCCAACAGGTGCAGCACCGCGAGTCATCCGAGTTTAAGAAAGACAAGCTCAAGGTGCTCGCCGAGCTCACCAAGCTGCGCCAGATCTGCTGCGACCCGCGTCTGCACTACGAGGATTACAAGGCGGGGAGCGCCAAACTCGATACGTGCATGGAGCTCGTGCACGGCGCACTCGACGGCGGGCATCGCATCCTGTTGTTCAGCCAGTTTACGGGTATGCTCGATATCATCGGTAAGCGCTTGGCCAAGGAGGACATCGCCTTCCTTAAGCTCACGGGCGCTTCGTCTAAGGAGAGCCGCGCCAAGATGGTCGCGCAGTTCCAAGCGGGCGAGGTTCCGGTCTTTTTGATTTCGCTCAAGGCGGGCGGCGTGGGCCTTAACCTGACGGCTGCCGACGTGGTCATCCACTACGACCCGTGGTGGAACGTGGCGGCGCAGGACCAAGCAACTGACCGTGCACACCGTATTGGCCAGCAACATACCGTGACCGTGTACAAGCTCATCGCCAAGGACACGATCGAGGAACGCATTATGCGGATGCAGGAGTCTAAGCGCGACCTGGTCAACAGCGTACTCGGCGGCGACGGCATCTCGTCGGCACTGTTCACGCGCGAGGATGTTCTGGCGCTGCTCGGCGGCGACGGGCGTTAACCCGCTCGGGTGAGGCCGCCAGGGCGGATAGCCCGCGCTGTCCCATCGTCCCCGCTCGTTATGTGTTCATTTGCAATGCCGTGGATGGTTTGTCTGCCTTTGGGCATAAGAACCATCAAGAACATTGGCACATCAGCAAAGGAGAACATCATGGCGAAATTCTTTAAGGACCCCGACGGCAAGCTCATCGCTGCCCTTGGCGACGACGTTGCGACCCCTGCCGGTTGCACGGAGCTGACCGCAAACACTGAGGACGCGGCGCATGAGAAGCACGTGCCTGTTGTCGAGACCGAGCGCGACGGTCACGTGATTCGCGCCCGAGTTGGCTCGGTCGAGCACCCCAGCCTGCCCGAGCACTACATTGAGTGGATCGCCCTTGAGGCCGAGGGCCGCTTAGAGGTCCATTACCTTGAGCCCGGCATGAAACCCGCGACGTTTTTCGCGGGCGGCTCCAAGACCGGTACCGTCTATGCCTACTGCAACCTGCACGGGCTGTGGTCCGCGACGTTCTAGGAGCGCGCCCCCGCTCGGGGTATCATAGCTAGCATATGCACATGCGAGCGCCGACTGCATCATGCGGCCGGCGCTTTTACTACGATTTCGATGGTTTACGACGGAAAGGGCTGAGCCATGAAGCTCGCGCTTGCAC
>DXLT01000244.1:0-1935 GCA_019414555.1 Collinsella sp. | reverse complement strand
CATCAACACCGTTGGCGTCGGTCAGGTCGAAGCCGCCCGCTCGCTGGGCATGAGCTTCAGCCGCATCCTCGCCAAGATCGTAATTCCGCAGGCGCTGCGCTCGAGCGTGCTGCCCATGACCAACCTTTTTATCGCCGTCATGCTCACCACCGCGCTCGGCAGTCAGGTGCCGTTGCAACCGCAGGAGCTCACCGGCGTGGTGAGCTATATCAACACGCGCTCGCTCGGCGGCGTCGCCGCGTTCTTTATCTCGGCGCTCGGCTACCTGGGCACGGCCTTTGTGGTGAGCCACATTGGCAACTACATCGATAAGAAGGTGAGGATCCTCCGATGAGCAAGCACTCCACCTCCGCGCTCACCATGCGCGATGCGCTCTACGAGGCTCCCGGCCCCAAGATGCGCGCTAAGATTCGCATCGGCACCGCCATCTCGCTTGTTGCCGTCGCCGCGCTCGCCGTCCTCGTGCTGCAGCGCTTTTATGTGACCGGCCAGCTTTCGGTCCACTATTGGTATTTCTTTACGCACCTCACCACCTGGAAGTTCCTGCTTGCCGGCTTTGAGGGCACTGTTAAAGTCGCACTCACTGCCGGTGTCATTGCGCTGGTACTGGGCTTAGCCCTTATGCTCGGCCGCACCAGCGGCATCAAGCCGCTACAGCTGGTCTGCCGCGTGCTCACCGATTTCTTCCGCGGTGTGCCGAGCCTGCTGTTCATCTACTTCTTCTTTTTGGTGCTGCCCCAGTACAAGATCGCGCTGCCGTCGTTTTGGATGCTCACGCTTCCCGTCGCGCTCGCCGCAGCCGGCGTACTGGCCGAGATTTTCCGCGCCGGCGTCAATGCCGTGCCGCGCGGTCAGGTCGAGGCAGCCCAGGCGCTCGGTCTCTCCAAGGCCAAAATCACCTTTAAAATCGTGCTGCCACAGGCGATTCGCTTTATTATTCCATCGTTGATTTCTCAGCTCGTAGTCGTGGTCAAGGACACCACCGTCGCCTACGTGGTGAGCTACCCCGACCTCATGCAAAACGCCCGCGTGCTCATTACCAACTACGACGCCCTCGTGTCGGTCTACCTGGTTATCGCGGTCATCTACATCCTCATCAACGTCGCGATCAACAAGGCCGCCATCTACGTTTCGCACAAGACCGGCGCGACCATCATCCGCTAACGCTTTACCATTTCGAGTCATAAGGAGCCGAGCACCATGGCACAGAGCACCTCTTCCACCGGCAATCAGCCGCTGATCGAGCTCAAGCATGTCGATAAACACTACGGCAATCTACATGTCCTCAACGACATCAATCTCTCGGTCGACCGCGGTGAGGTCGTCGTTGTGATTGGACCCTCGGGCTCGGGCAAGTCGACCATGTGCCGCACCATCAACCGCCTGGAAACCATCGACTCGGGCGAGATCCTCATCGAGGGCGAACCCCTGCCGCAGGAAGGCAAGGACCTTGCCCGCATGCGCGCCGAACTGGGCATGGTGTTTCAGCAGTTCAACCTGTTCGCACATATGACCGTACTGCAGAACGTCATGCTGGGACCGGTCGATGTGCTGGGTGTCTCCAAGGACGAGGCCCGCGAGCGCGCCATGGACCTGCTGAGCCGCGTGGGCGTGGCCGAACAGGCCGATAAGGTACCCGCACAGCTCTCGGGCGGCCAGCAGCAGCGCGTGGCCATTGCCCGCTCGCTTGCCATGCAACCCAAGGCCATGCTTTTTGACGAGCCCACGAGCGCCCTTGACCCCGAGATGATCAACGAAGTGCTCGAGGTCATGGTCCGTCTGGCCCAGCAGGGCATGACGATGATCGTCATCACGCACGAGATGAACTTCGCCCGCCGCGTGGCCGACCGCGTCGTGTTTATGGCCGACGGCCAGATCGTGGAAACCGGCACGCCTGACGAGTTCTTCGACCGCCCCCAAACCAAGCGCGCCCTG
>DXLT01000243.1:0-1936 GCA_019414555.1 Collinsella sp. | reverse complement strand
CGCGAGTGCTACGAGGTTCCTGGCGCCCTGACGCTCATCACCGCCCACAAGGCGCTCGAGGACATCTGCGTCGAGGGCGACCTGCTCAAGACCAAGATTAAGCTCGAGCAGGATTGGGCCACCGCCGTGTACAACGGCCAGTGGTACAGCCCGCTCAAAAACGCGCTCGATGCCTTTATGGCCGACACCCAGAAGTTCGTGACCGGCACCGTCCGTCTGAAGTTCTTTAAGGGCAACTGCCATGTCGTCGGCCGCAAGAGCCCGTTTAGCCTGTATGACTACGGTCTGGCTACCTACGACCGCGACACTACGTTTGACGAGAAGGCCAGCGCCGGCTTTATCGAGATCGATACGCTGTCGCTCAAGACGTGGGCAAAGGTCCAGGGCCCCAGCTCTGCTGCCGCCCAGGCCTAGCGCCTCCTTCCTTTGGTATCCGCGCGGCCCATCCGCGTGATACATAACGGGCGCATGGGGTCCCTGCCTTTCGTTATGCTTGCTGACACTTCTTAACATCGGTGGCCCCTACGTTCCGCCCGCATATATGATGCCGCGTCTGCGGCTGAGTCCGAGCCCCGCCGGGGTTGTCCGGCGGGGCTCCTTCTATCAATTTGGCGGCTCTGTGCCTATATATATGAGGAGTATCCATTATGTTCAATGCTATCGCGCATGCTTTGCTTGCCCTCGCGCCCGAGTTCGATGCTGTAAGGGTCGAGGACGTTCCTATGAGCCTGAAGGCCTGGATCGATGGTTCGCAGGGCAACATCCGGAGGGAGACGTTGGGCGCCAAGTGCATGGTGCGTCACTTCTTTGCAAATTAGCCACATGGCCCCGCGCGCGGCAGGGAGTGTGTAAAACTAGCGGTTGATAAATCGCTTTAGCGACAGGGCACATTGCTTTGGACGCTTGTTTTGGTATTTGGAGAAAGGAGACGGTTCCATGGCTCTTTGGGGCGGTCGTTTTGAGGCGGGCGTGGCCGAGGTCACGCAGGAGTTTGGCGCGTCGCTGCCGGTCGACAAACATCTCTATAAGCAGGATATCGCCGGCTCTAAGGCGCATGCCAAGATGTTGGCCGCCCAGGGCATCATCAGTGCCGAGGACGAGCAGGCGATTGCCAAGGGCCTGACCGGAATCGAACAGGATATCGATGCCGGCAACTTTACCTTCGACATCAACGATGAGGACATTCATATGTCCATCGAGAGCGAGCTGACGCGTCGCATCGGCGAGGCTGGCAAGCGCTTGCATACTGGGCGTTCGCGCAACGACCAGGTGGCGACCGATACGCGCCTGGGCGTCAAGGCGCTGGCCAAGGAGCTCATGGAGGCCAATCTTGAGCTGCGCCATGTGCTGGTGGATGCGGCCAAGAAGTACGACAAGGTGATTCTGCCGGGCTACACGCATATGCAGCACGCTCAGCCCGTGCTGCTCTCGCATCATCTGCTGGCGTATTTCTGGATGTTCGCGCGCGACTTTACGCGCCTGAAGGCCGCCTTTGATGCCGCCGACAACTGCCCGCTTGGTGCTGCCGCGCTTGCCGGTACGAGCTATCCGCTCGATCGCCAGATGACGGCTGCCGAACTTGGCTTTGCGGGCGTGATCCCCAACTCGCTCGATGCGGTTTCCGACCGTGATTTCCTGCTCGATCTGCATTACGCCGGATCCGTCATGGCGATGCACCTGTCGCGTCTTTCCGAGGAGATCGTGCTGTGGTCGAGCTCCGAATTTGGCTTTATCACGCTTTCAGACTCCTACTCCACCGGCTCGTCTATCATGCCGCAGAAGAAGAACCCCGACTTTGCCGAGCTTATCCGCGGCAAGAGCGGTCGCGTGTACGGCAACCTGGTGCAGCTGCTGGTAACCATGAAGGGCTTGCCGCTTGCTTATAACAAGGACTTGCAGGAGGACAAGGAGGGCGCGCTCGATACCGCCCATACGC
>DXLT01000242.1:0-1994 GCA_019414555.1 Collinsella sp. | reverse complement strand
CCGGTGAGCAGCATGCACACGCGGTCCAGGCCCAGAGCGAAACCGCCCATCGGGGGCGCACCAAACTTGAGCGCCTCCATGAGGAAGCCAAACTGAGACTCGGCGCGCTCCTCGGTAAAGCCCAGGAGCTTGAGCATGGACATCTGCATCTCGGCGTTGTGGATACGCATACCGCCGCCACCGGCCTCAAAGCCGTCCATGACAAAGTCGTAGGTGCAAGAACCGGCTGCCAACGGATTGGCCTCGATCTTGGCGATGTCGGTCTCGGTCGGCAGGGTGAAGGGCTGGTGCTCGGCAGCGTAAGCCTTGCGGTCCTCGTCCCAGTGGAACAGCGGGAAGTTGACGACCCACAGGAAGTCGTGGCCCTCGCGCTTAATCTCGAGCGCGTTAGCCATGTGGGAACGCATGCCGCCCAGGATCTCGTCGGAGAGCAGGCGCGGGCCGGCGGCGAACATCACAAGGTCGCCGGGCTCGACGTCCATGCGCTCGCGCAGGGCGGCCATCTCCTCGTCCGAGAAGAACTTGACGATGGGGCTGTTGATGGAGCCGTCCTCGCGGAATGCGATCCAGGCCAGGCCCTTGGCGCCAAACGTGGAAGCCACGCCGGCAAGCTTATCGATCTTGGCGCGAGCCCAGGCACCGGCGCCCTTGGCGTTGATGGCCTTGACGACAGAGCCCTCCTCGTTCGCGGCAGTCGCAAAGACCTTGAACTTGGAGTTGGCGAAGATGTCGGTCAGGTCGACCAAGTGCATGCCATAGCGGGTATCGGGCTTGTCGGAGCCATAGGTGTCCATGGCCTCCCAGTAGTCCATGCGACGCAGCGGCGTGGGCATCTCGACACCCATGCGGCCGAAGGCATCGGCAAGAACCTCTTCGAGCGCGCTCATAACGTCGTTCTGGTCCACGAAGGACATCTCGATATCGACCTGGGTGAACTCGGGCTGACGGTCGGCACGCAAGTCCTCGTCGCGGAAGCACTTGGCAACCTGATAGTAGCGCTCGACGCCACCGACCATAAGCAGCTGCTTCAGGAGCTGCGGGGACTGCGGCAGGGCGTAGAAGTTGCCCGGCTGGATGCGGCTGGGGACGATGAAGTCGCGGGCGCCCTCGGGCGTGGACTTGAACAGGGAGGGCGTCTCGACCTCCATGAACTCACGGTTGTGCAGCGCCTCGCGAATGGCAAAGGTAAAGTCGGAGCGCAGCTTGAGGTTGGCCATCATCTCGGGACGACGAAGGTCCAGATAGCGATAGCGCAGGCGGGTGTCCTCGCTGGTCTCGATGCCGTCCTCGATCTGGAACGGCGGGGTGACGGACGTATTGAGCACCTCGGCGTGGTCGGTCAGGACCTCGATCTCGCCGGTGGCGAGCTTGGTGTTGGTGGTCTCCTCGCCACGGGCGCGCACGACGCCGTGAATCTTGATGGGCCACTCGGGACGCATGGTCTCGGCGATCTTAAAGGCGTCGCCGTCGGAGTGCTCGGGGTCGAAGGTAAGCTGCGTGATGCCCTCACGGTCGCGAAGGTCGCAGAAGATAAGGCCGCCGTGGTCGCGGCGACGGCTCACCCAACCGGTGAGGGTGACCTCTTCGCCCACGTTCTCGCGGCGAAGCTCGCCGCAGGTACGGGTGTGCATGGAATGCTCGTCGATGGGACGGGTCTGGCTCATACCAGTGATCCTCCTTTATGGATCTGTGCCGCCCCGTGTCGTTCCGGGCGGCGTCGTACAGATTTGCCCAGCCTGCGTAAACCGCGCAGCCGGACATGGCGTTCTATCTTATCGCACCCGCGTCGATGTGCCACGGAAAAGTAACTCATGCCCAAAGACTTGACGGAGACGAAACAATTGACGCGCCGTGGCACACGCCCGCGCTCGTCACGTGCGACAATGTGCCCCAATACAACTGCACTCGGAAAGGCCCGCCATGACTGCACGCCTCATCGTTATGGATATCGACTCCACGCTCATCAACCAGGAGGTCATCGACCTGTTGGGCGA
>DXLT01000241.1:0-2001 GCA_019414555.1 Collinsella sp. | reverse complement strand
CTGCTAGCGGGCGACAACATATACCAGGAGATTTATGCCTCGCAGATGGAGTTTGCGAGGAACGCGGACGCCGGCGACGGCAGCGACGATGGTTGCGCGGATGATCCGTTTTCCTCCGTCGCATGCGGATCGCCCTTGGAAGGGGGTGAGCGTCATGCCTAAGACCGCAGCCCAAGCACGCCCGGCCGACCTCAAGCGCACTGTGCGCCGCTTGCTCTCCTACATGGGGCATGCCAAGTTCTCGTTGCTCGCGGTGGGCGTGCTCGCCTCCGTTGCCGCCATCGCGAGCCTCGCCGGCACCTACATGGTGCGCCCCATCGTTAACGGTTTGGCCACGGGCGGGGAGGAACTGCTCGCCAAGCAGGTCATCCTGACGGCGATCATCTACGCCGCGGGCGTGCTCTCGGCCCTGGGCTGCTCACAGATCATGGTGCGCGCGGCCCAACACGTGGTGTCCGATATTCGCCGCGACCTGTTCGCGCACATCCAGACGCTGCCGCTCAGTTATTTTGACAGCACGCGCTCGGGCGACATCATGAGTTTTTTCACCAACGACGTCGACACCGTCTCCGAGGCGCTCAACAACAGCTTTGCCAACGTGATTCAGGCCGCCATTCAGGTTGTGGGCACCACGGCCATGCTCATCATCCTTAACTGGCAGCTCACGATTATCACACTCGTGTGCGATGCGGCCATTGTGCTGTATGCGCGCTACTCGGGCGCGCGCTCTAAGCGTTTCTTTGCTGCCCAGCAGGCATCGCTTGGCGACCTGGACGGATATATCGAAGAGATGGTCTCGGGCCAAAAGGTCATCAAGGTCTTTAACCGCGAGGCAGCGAATGTCGCCGGCTTCACCTGCCGCAACGACGAGCTTCGCCGCACCGGCACCGCCGCCGTGAGCTATGCCAACTCCATGGTGCCCATGACCGTCGTGATTGGCTACGTCAATTATGCCATCGTCGCCGTGGCGGGCGGCATGCTCTGCATCAAGGGGCTCGCCGACGTGGGCGCGCTCGCGAGCTACCTGGTCTTTGTGCGCCAGGCGGCCATGCCCATCAACCAGTTTACGCAGCTTGGCAACTTCTTGCTCAACGCGTTGGCCGGTGCCGAGCGCCTGTTTGCGGCTATGGACCTTGAGCCCGAGGTGGACGAGGGCTGCGTGGAGCTGGTGCAGACGGGCGATGCCGCGTGGGCGTGGAAAATTCCCGAGGGCCAGGGCGTGGGCGTCTACGGGCACCTGCATGACGTGGCAGCCGTTGATGAGTCGGGCCGCGCGGTGGCCGCCGACGGCACCGAGCTCACGTGCGGCTTGGTCCCGCTTGCCGGCGACGTGCGCTTCCATGCCGTGGATTTTTCCTACGTGCCGGGCACCCGTGTGCTCACGGATCTCAACCTGTTTGCCAAGCCGGGGCAAAAGATCGCGTTTGTGGGCTCGACGGGCGCCGGAAAGACGACCATCACCAACCTCATCAACCGCTTCTACGAGGTCGATGACGGCGAGATCACGTACGACGGCATCGACGTCAAGCACATTGCCAAGGCCAGCCTGCGCGGGTCGCTCGGCATTGTGCTGCAGGACACGCACCTGTTTAGCGGCACCATTGCGCAGAACATCCGCTTTGGCAAGCTCGACGCGACCGACGAGGAGGTGCGCGCCGCCGCCGAGGCTGCCTGCGCGGATTCGTTTATCCGCCGCCTGCCTAGAGGGTACGACACGCCGGTCACGGCCGATGGCGCCAACCTGTCGCAGGGCCAGCGCCAGCTGCTCGCCATCGCGCGCGTGGCCGTTGCCGACCCGCCGGTGCTCATCTTGGACGAGGCCACGAGCTCTATCGACACGCGAACCGAAAAGCTCATTGAGCGCGGCATGGACCGCATCATGCGTGGCCGCACCACGTTTATGATCGCGCACCGCCTGTCCACCGTCCGCGACGCCGATGCCATCATGGTCCTCGAACACGGCCGCATCATCGAGCGCGGCACGCACGAAGAGCTGCTCGC
>DXLT01000240.1:0-2005 GCA_019414555.1 Collinsella sp. | reverse complement strand
TTGGCCGTGCCCTGCTGCTGGTCGATATCGGCATCGTGACCATCGCGGCCTTTTTGTATGGCCCGCGTGTCGGTCTGTATTGTGTGCTCGGCCTGTTTGCCAAGACGCTTGTGGTCGACAAAGCCATTGAGAGCATTCACCTGCGCAAAGTCTGCACGGTCATTTGCTCCGAGCCCCTTAAGGTCGAGGAGTTTATCGTCAAGCATCTCAACCGTACGGCGACCATCAGCCGCGGCTACGGTGCCTTCTCGGGCAAGTGCGTGACGGTGATCATGAGCGTGCTGAGCCGTCGCGAGGCCGTGCAGCTGCGCCGCTATGCGCGCGAAGTCGATCCGGGTGCCTTTATCACGATTGTCGACAGCTCCGAGATCGTCGGCAAGGGCTTCCGCGGAACGAACTAGCACAGACGTATTCAACGAACCGCCTGCTGGCGCCGTGTATCTTGCAAATCGGTCATCTTTGAGTATTTGACCCCACATTGGGCAATAATGATGCTAAAGACATCGTTTGCGATCCAAGTGATTTGTTCAAGATACGAAGGGATGATTCTATGTTCTGCTCGCAGTGTGGCGCCCCCATGGGCGATAACGACAAGTTCTGCGGCGTGTGTGGTGCTCCTAATGCCGGTGCCGCTGGCCCCGCTCCCCAGGGACAGCCTCAGCCCCAGCAGTTTGTTCCGCAACCGCCCGTGGCGAATGCGCCAAAGGGCTGTGTGGCTCAGGCGTTCCAAGATATGACCAAGACTCCGGGTGTGCTTCAGCGTGTATGCCAAATCGCGTTTTTGCCGGCGCTGATTTGCGTTGTGTCGGTGCTCGTGTTGTTTATTCCCGTTATTGGCGGCATTGCGGCTGCCATCGGCTTTTTGGCAGCTTGCATTGCGAGCGTGTGCGGTTCCGGCTTTGGAATCGAGTGGGGCCGTGATCTTTCGCTCAAGGTCGATGGCGGCATGGACCGTCCACTCATGCGCTCCACGTCGTTTGGTCTCGGAGTCTTTTCGAGCGTCATCTCGGTGGTGCTCGAGGTTATCGCTGCCATTCCCGTTATCGGTGTAGTGCTTTCGCTGGTGGAGGGCGTGGTAATTGGCGCCGCGGGCTCGTATTCTTATTACGGCTCTTATGCGCTCGAGGCTGCGCTGTTCGGTTCGCTCGGCCTGCTTGTCCTGGCGCTAATTGCCTCGGCGATTCTGGGTGTCTTCTTTAAGATGTTCGCCGACATCGCCGTGATGCACTTTGCGGTGACCGGTCGCGTCGAGAGCGCGTTTTCGCTCGATAAGGTCTGGGCGGCGTTTAAGCACAACAAGACCAAGCTGTTCTGTGCTTCGTTCCTTCCCGAGTTTTTGACGGGCCTGGTCGCCAACGTTGTCACATGGATCTTGACGGTCGTCTTTGGCGCCATTGCCTCTGTCGGTATGTATAGCTACTACTATCGTCCTACGGGTATTGAGGCAATTGTTACCGGCGGTGGCGTCACGCTCGCGCTGTTCTTGGTGCTGGTCGCTTTTGTCACCGTATTTCTTACGGTCTTTGGCAAGATACTCAAGCACCGTGCCGTTGGCTATTGGGCCGCACGCTATGCAAGCGAGTGGGCCGATGAGGATAAGGACGACGTCCTGACTTTTGTGTTGCCCTTCGAGAAGAAGTCCGCTCCTTCGGGTTACAGCGCTCCGGATGCTTCGCCGGCGCCTGCACCCGCTCCCGCGACCGAGTCTGAGCCGGCGCCCGAGTCTGAGACGGCATCTGAGCCCGAGCCTGCGCCTGAGCCTGAGCCGGCACCTGCACCTGAGCCGGCACCTGCACCTGAGTCGGCGTCCGAGCCAAGCTCCGACGAGGAACCTCAGGACGAGTAGCCATGCCGTCTGCCATTTGGGGACGGGGTAGAAATGGTAGAAATAGCGCTTGATAAATGAGCGGGGGCGGACGTGTCGAAACGTCCGCCCCCGCTTTGACATCGCGATGTGGCTATGACTGCGAGATGCCAGCGAATCGATTACTCGTCGTGCTTCTCC
>DXLT01000024.1:7062-9663 GCA_019414555.1 Collinsella sp. | reverse complement strand
TCCGCTGCGCTGGCGCTGGTGCTGACGGTGATCGTGACCGTACAGCCGACGCTTGCCGAGATGTTCTTTGGCCCTGTGACGCTTGAGCTCAAGGGCGTTCTTGCCGCGCTGGGCCTGGCCTTCCTGATCATCCCGCTGATGGAGATCTACAAGGCGATCATGCGCGCTGTGGAGAAAGAGTAGCGTACTCGTCCGGGCCCGCCCCACGCCCTTTCTCCCTCACTGGTCCTCGCGCTTCGCGCTGCGGGATCGTTCGGGAGAAAGGGCTTCCGGGGCGGGCCCTGCGGTATCCTTGTTGGCTTTTCTCCCGTGCGGATGAAAAGGGCTGAGGGAAAGTTTGTCAGATGGTCAGGCTTTGCCCGGACAGCTCTTTTTGATTTAAAATATCTGCTCAGTTGTGATTTTGGCTGCTGGGATTCGTTTGTGGCTAAGGCTAAGGCTAAAGCGAAGAAAAAGACGACGGGGGCGCGGGCTAAGCGCGATCGTCGTCGGAAGCTTGCGACCGAGGCCCCCGCGTCTGCCGAGGAGTTGTTGGCGAGCGTACCGGGGCTCGATGCGCTGCAGGATGTCCCGGCGTTTGATGATCTGCCGGTCGATGAAGCCCAGCAGACTGCCTTTGATGATTTCTGCGCACATGCCGAGGAGCCCGAGCAGATGCGGCTGGGTGCCGTTATTCGCCTGGATCGCGGGTTTCCGCTGGTGGCGACTGCCGACGATACCTTCCGCGCCGAGCATGCCGTGGGGTTTGCCAAGTCGCGCGGCGAGGACGAGGTCCTGCTGCCTGCCGTGGGCGATCGTGTGGCGGTGCGCCGCGCTCCCGGGCACGATATGGGCGTGATTGAGTGCGTGCTGCCGCGCCGTACGAGCTTTGAGCGTTGGCGCGGCCGTGCCCGTGGAGAGCGCCAGGTGCTCTGCTCCAACGTGGATAGCGTGCTAATCGTGCAGGCGCTCGGTGCCGGTGAGGTGCTGCTCGACCGCGTGGCGCGCTCGCTGGTGTTGGCGCTTGACTGCGATGCCGAGCCGGTGGTGGTGCTTACCAAAGCTGACCGCTGCGATGCCGAGGAGCTCGAGCGCGATCTGGACCGCGTGCGCCGCCTGGTGGGTCCGGACGTGCGCGTGATCGTGACGTCCTCTGCCGAGGGCCGCGGCCTGGACGAGGTCCGTGCCTGCGTGCCTGCCGGGAGCTGCGCCATGATTCTGGGCGAGTCGGGTGCCGGCAAGTCGACGCTGCTCAATGCACTGCTGGGCCACGATACGTTGGCGACCGGCGGTGTGCGCGAACGCGACGACCAGGGCCGTCACACTACCGTCGCGCGCGTGATGGTGGCGCTGCCGGGCGACGCCGGCGTGATCGCCGATGCCCCGGGCCTGCGCAGTCTACCGCTCGTGGGTCACGAGCGGGGTCTGGCGCGCGCCTTCCCCGAGATTGTCGAGGCATCGCGCGCGTGCCGGTTTGGCGATTGCACACATACCCATGAGCCGGGCTGCGCCGTTCGCGAGGCCGAGGACGCCGGGCAGATCGACAGCCTGCGGCTGGAAACGTTCCAAAACCTGGCGTCATCCATGCGCGTGAGCGCTCAAATACTCGATCCCGATGTTCATCTGTAATTGATTTTTCCTATGACAGCCGTCTCCCAACTGTTCGGGAGACGGCTTTTTTGCTGCGGAAAAGCCTCGAAACATGCAGTTTGCTGACGTGCTGACCAAAACCTTGCCACGAGCTTGACGGGCTGGTCAGCTTTTGGTCAGCGATTGGTTTGACATCGAAAACCAAGATTGCGATTGCGCCGCTTTGCACTCTGACCGCCCAGACAATGGTGGTACGGGCATTCGCCCGGCACTGCCATGAGAGGAGCGGCCGTGAACAAGAGCAAGCGCATCGCCATCAGTCTGGTCGCGGGCGTGCTCGCTGCTCTGCTCTGCATGGTTTACGGCTCGTCGATCCGCTCGCAAGCCGAACAGGTCCAGGCTGAGACCTTGGCCAAGTACGGTGGCGATCGCGTCGAGGTATGCGTCGCGGCGCGCGATATCGATGTGGGCGAGACCCTCGATGAGACCAATGTCATAACCCAGGAATGGCTGACGAGCCTGCTGCCGCGTGACGCGGCGACCGAGCTGCGCCAGGTGCGCGGCGACGTGACGACTTCGCGTATTCCCAAAAACGCCGTGATCTGCAATGTCTACACCAAGGCCGAGAGCCACAAGCTCGAGGTGCCTAAGGGCAAGGTCGCCGTTTCGGTGGCGGTCGATGCCGAGCACTCGGTCGGCGGTGCCACGGGCGTGGGCAGCTATGTGGACGTGTACGTGCAAAAAGATGGCGTAACCGATCGACTGTGCGGCGCGCACGTGATCGATACCAGTGAGAATTCCGGTGCCACGCGCGAGGGCAAGATCGAATGGGTGACGCTGGCGGCTGACCCCGAAGACGTCAAGGAACTGCTGGGAGCCTCGGGCAAGGGAACGGTCAGCTTGACGATTCCCGCCACGGCGCGCGGCAAAAAGAGCGGAGGCGACGAGTGATGAAGGCGATCTGGCTTGCGTGCTGCGCGTGCGGCGATTACGGGCTGTTGCAGCAGGAAGTCGAGGGCCGTGATGCGGGTG
>DXLT01000024.1:5900-7052 GCA_019414555.1 Collinsella sp. | reverse complement strand
GGTGCACAGGTGCTTCGCGTGGGTGACCTGGACGGGCTGGTTTCCATGGCGCGGGCGTTTCCGTCGCGCCGCGGGGCTGCCATCATCGCGGCGTCTCTGTTTGATATCGAAGATGTGCGCAAGACTGTTGCGCGCCTGACGGCCGAAGGCCGCGTGAGTCGCGTGGTCGTGTTGATAGAAGCGCTCGATCCGTCGGATATCGAGGGACTGTTTCGCGCGGGGGCGACCGAGGTCATCGCTGCGCACAGTATATGCGGCAACGGGCGCGCGGGCGAGGGAGCGGTTGATTCCGATCGGCGCATGACGATTGAGCCCGATGCTTTTGTTGATAGGGAACCCGGGGCGCCTCGCGCTACAAGAGGCCCGCGTGTTGATGATTATGGAAAAGCGGAAGCCGAGCATGGTCGGCGCCCCCGGAACCCCCTTGTATACGATGACGCTGGAGGGCCGGCACAGCATGCTGGCGACTCCCCGGCTGTAGATATGGGATACGTGCACGGCGTGAATCTGGCGGATGAACTCGACGAAGTTGAGGGCTTTGCCGGGTGCGGCGAGTTGTCGCTGATGCAGCATGAGCAGATTGCACAGAACGAGCCTGCCTTGCAGACCGAACAAGCTGCCATGCCGGCTTGGACGCAGCACGTGGTTGCGGCGGGGGAGACGGGGACGCTGTCACCGACGCCCGCCCCGCCGCCTCCGATGCCGCCGGCAGACGCTACCGCTCCGCCGTATCGAGCTCCAGTCATCTGCGCTATTTCGGGTTCGGGCGGTTGCGGCAAGTCGACGATCGTTGCCGCCATGGCACACACATCGTCGCTGTTGGGCTTGCGTGCCGCCGTGCTCGACCTGGACCTGATGTTTGGAAACCTTTACGACTTGTTAGGCGTCGATGCTCCGCGCGATATGGCGGCACTTATCGAGCCATCGGCGGCGGGCGCGCTCACCGAGCCGGATATCGTAGCCACATCGATGCGCGTGGCGCCGGGCGTTACGCTCTGGGGTCCCGTCGCGGCGCCCGAGCAAGCCGAGCTCATGGCACGTCCGGTGGAGCTACTGCTTGATGTTTTGCGTCGCGAATCCGACGTAGTCTTTATCGATACCTCGGTCTTTTGGGGCGACGCCGTGGCGGCTGCGGTGGCGGCGAGCGACCGC
>DXLT01000024.1:4387-5890 GCA_019414555.1 Collinsella sp. | reverse complement strand
TGGCGATGCGGCGGTGTCGTCCGCGGCATCGGCGTCGCGCGTCATTGAACTGGCAAGTCGAGTAGGTGTGCCGCGCACGCGTATGAGCGCCGTGTTCAACCGGTTCGGTGCGCGCGGGGCAGACGAGGACGTCGCCATGCGCTTTGAGATTGCCTGTGCGTTGAGCTCCAAGATTCGTATCGCCGATGGCGGGCAGGATCTCGCCGCGCTCATGGCGTTTGGGCGCGCTGATGAGGCAGTGGGGCAGACCAGCGCTTTTGCGACCAGCGTGCGCGAGGCCACGCGCGAGATGCTCGTGGAACTGGGGTGCGCCGTCGGCCCTTGGAGCGATATGGTCGCCGACCGTGCAACGCGCACCGAACGCCCGCGTATCCGCCTTCCCTGGTCGCGCGAGGGTGATCAGCGATGAGCCTGCAAACGAGGATTAAGGCTGCCGGCGCTGCAGCGGGGGCAGCGCCTGTAGATGCGGGGCGTCGCCGCGCGGTGAAACGACGCACCAAGTGCGCCGTGATGGACCGCATGGGTTACGACGAAGTGGCGCGTATCAGCGCCTATATCGACCCGGCACTTGCCCGCTCGGAATTGCGTCCTGCGGTGGAGGCGGCGCTCAATGTTGAGGAGCCGACCGATCTCGCGACGCCCGAGCGCGAGGCCATCATCGACGAGATTTTGGATGACGTGGTGGGCTTGGGGCCGTTGCAGCCGCTCATCGAGGACGACACCGTTACCGAGATCATGATCAACGGCTGCCGCTCGGCTTTCTTTGAACGCGGCGGCGTCTTGCACCCCATCGAGCATGCGTTTGAGGATGATGAACAGATCCGTGTGCTTATCGACCGCATCATCTCGCCACTTGGCCGCCGTATCGACGAGCGCAGCCCCATCGTCAACGCCCGTCTCAAAACGGGCTATCGCGTCAACGCGGTGATTCCGCCTGTGGCGATTGACGGACCGATTCTCACCATCCGAAAGTTCTCGGACCGCATCTGCTCGCTGGACGAGCTTGTGGGGCTGGGGTCGCTGCCGCTTTGGTATGCGCAGCTGTTGTCGTGCGCGGTGTCGCTGCGACAGGACCTGGCGGTTGCGGGAGGCACGGGATCTGGTAAGACCACCCTGCTCAACGCGTTGTCATGTGAGATTTCCACCGGCGAGCGCATCGTGACGATCGAGGACTCTGCCGAGCTCAAGTTTGCGCATCATCCGCACGTGGTGCGTCTAGAGGCGCGCGAGGCTTCAATTGAGGGCGAGGGCGCGGTGACGATCCGCGACCTGGTGACCAATGCCCTGCGCATGCGCCCCGACCGCATCGTGGTGGGCGAGGTGCGCGGTGCCGAGTGCTGCGACATGTTGCAGGCCATGAACACGGGCCACGACGGGTCGCTCACCACGCTTCATGCGGGTTCCGAGCAGGAGACCGTGGTGCGTCTGACGTTGCTTGCACGTTATGGCATCGATCTGCCGAGCGAGCTCATCGAGGAGCAGATTGCCATGGCGCTCGACGGC
>DXLT01000024.1:0-4377 GCA_019414555.1 Collinsella sp. | reverse complement strand
GTGATGTCCGAGCGCCACGCCGATGGCAGGCGCTTCGTCTCCTCGTATTCGGGGGTGCGTCGCGCCGCGTCGGGCGGCGTAGAGCTCGAGCGCTATGTGACTTTCGATGCCGCCGAGCGCACCTGGACGCTTGACCGCGAGCCGCCGTTTATCGCAGAAGGCCTGCGGTCGGGGACGCTCACACAAGAGGAGGTGGACGAATGGAGGTCGCTGTGCCCCTCGTCGTAGGGGGTTTGGCAGGGTTTTCTGTCGCGACGGCGTGCGGGGCGGAACCTCGTGTGCCGCAGGTGCCGCCGGCGGAGCTGGCGCGTCAGGCGTTCGAGACGGTGGCAGAGAAGCTGCCGCGTGAGTTGGTGGAAAACGATCTGCTGAAAAAGATTGCCCGTTCGTGGGCATCGCTGGCTCCGGCGCGTCGCCTTGGCCTCGCGATCGAGGATGCTTCGGGGCGTTTGGCGTTTCTGCTGCTATCGAGCGGTGTCTGCTGCGTATTGCTAACGATGGTGTCGTTATCGCCCCTCGGATTTGCCTTGGGACTTGTTGCTCCGTTTGCCGTTGGCGCCGCTCGGGATGGCTTTGAGAGCCGGCGCGAGCAACACGATGCAGAAGAGGCCATGCCCGAGGCGTTTACCGCACTTTCCATGTCGCTTGCCTCGGGACATTCGCTGGCCCAGGGCATGCGCTTTGTGGGCGCTCATGCGCAAGAACCGGTGCATACCGAGTTTTTGCGGGTAGCGGCGGCGATCGATTGCGGCATCTCGGCGACCGACGCGCTCGATGACTTGCTCGTGCGCATCGACGCCCCCGGCCTTTCGCTTGTGACCTTGGCGCTTAAGGTGTCTCAGCGCACCGGTGCTCCGCTTGCCGACTTACTGTCCGAGGCGTCGAGCATGGTGGGGGAGCGCATTGAGCTCAAGCGCCGCCTGGATGTTAAGACGTCGCAGGCTCGCATGTCTGCGCATATGGTCGCGGCGATGCCGGCGGGCATGTGCGCGGTGTTGGCGCTGCTTTCGGCAGATTTTCGTCGCGGTCTTGCGACGCCTGCCGGCGCGGGCGCTGTGGTGCTGGGTCTAGCCCTCAACGTCGTTGCCCTGGTGGTTATCCGGCGCATTATGCGGGTGGAGCTATGAGCGCCCTGGTTGCAGTTGTGGCTTGCCTGTGTGCCCTGAGTGTATTTGTCGCGACGGGTTTGGATCGGGCGGATGCGCGCAAGATCGCAGGGGCCTGCAAGCGCGAGGCGGTGCTGGTCGCTGCCGCGGGTCGCTCGGTGGTCGATGCCCTGACCGCGCGAGTGAAGGGCGCGGTTGGAGCGGGCGGCCCGGCGCGAGTGTCGCTCGGCGAAGTGTCCGAGATGATCGATGTTGTGCGCTTGGGTCTTTCGGCCGGCCTTTCGTTTGATGCGGCGCTTGAGATTTTCTGCGCCAACCGCCGGTCAGTGCTGGCTCTTCGCCTTGAGCGGGCCTGCATGGCGTGGCAGGTGGGCGTGGGCACGCGTGAGGACGAGTTGTTGGCCGCCGCGCGCGACCTGGACGTGCGAGCGCTCGAGACCTTTGCCATTACGGTGGGGCAGGCACTCGCCCTGGGTGCCCCACTTGCCGAGACACTGGCCGCTCAAAGTCGCGAGATCCGTGCGGCTCATCGCGCCGCGGTCGAGCGCGAGATTGAGCGTGCGCCCGTCAAGCTGCTGATTCCCACCGGCACGCTCATCTTGCCGGCGTTGCTTCTGTCCATATTGGGCCCGCTGCTGGGAGCAGGCGGGATGATGTAGGGAGGAATACATGAACACGATGACTGACGCTGCTGGCAAGGTCCAGGGCTGGGCGTTTTGCCGGGCGGCACATGTTCGTCAGCGCGCCAAGGAGCTACTGCAGGAGGAGAGTGCACAGGGTACCACCGAGTATGCCATCTTGGTCGGCGTGCTCGTGGTGATCGCGATTATCGCCATCGTCGCATTTAAGGGCAAGGTCCAAGATCTATGGAACGCTATCAGCGAGGGCATCAACAGCCTGTAGAGGGCGAGCGCCCCATCGGGGTGCTGCTGGTGTTTGCTTGCCTGACCGTGGCGATAGCGGCGGTGCTTTGGGGGCTTAACGCCGCGCGGCAGCAGCGTCCTGGGGCCGCCTTCGATTCGGGCTCAGATTCGGCGGTGGCGTCTCAAAAAGATGAGATGCGAGATGCGGACGATTCGGATGTCGCTGTCACGGCGCAAACCTTTCTGCGGACGCTCGACAAGCGGTCTGGCACTGCGACGGATTCGCCTGAGGACAACGCGATTGCGGTCCGGCTTGCATGGTCCGAGGACCGACCGATGACCGAGGCAGCGGCGGATATGTTACGCGCCTACCGCGAGGTGCCAACGGCCCAGCTCGCCCTGAGCGGCTATCTCGATATTAAGGGCAACGTATGGGGCGCCATCGTGCGCGATGGGCGCGGCTGGGTCGATATGGTGACGGTTGCCGCGGATGCTGGCGATGCTTCGTGTCGTCTGCGCGCCGTGCGTCTGGTCCCGCAAACAATAAGCTCAAAGGAGGGATCGTGAAATGCATGGCGTTCTGCGTGAAGAGGTTGCCCAAGCGACTGTGGAATACGCCATCGTCACGGTGGCGCTGTTATCGATCGTGCTGGCGATCGCGGGGCTTTGGCGTGCTGGCACCGATGGGCGCTTGGCGGCGCTGGTTGAGCGGGCGGCATCCCATGGCGTTGCCTCGACGTCGGTTATCGACGCCGCTGCGGGCGCTAAGGACATCGCGTTGTATTGATATCGCGCGCGAGGACTGGGCGCAGTCTACGGTCGAGGCCGCTTTTTTGCTGCCGACGTTTCTGACGCTCATCCTTCTCGCACTGCAACCGGTGTGCCTGCTTTATACGCGCGCGGTCATGGAGTCTGCCGCCGCCGAGACCGCGCGGCTCATGATCACGACGACGGCGGAGGACGACGATCTTAAGGAGTTCACCCGCCGCCGGCTTGCCGCAGTGCCCAACGTTTCGATCTTTCATGCCGGCGGGCCGTTGTCGTGGGATATTGAGCTTAGCCGGGCCGATGCGGGTGGCGTCTCGTCCGTGTCCGTTTCCGGCGAGGTCAAGCCGTTGCCTGTGATCGGTGCGTTTGCGCAGGCTATGGGTGGTACCGCCGAGGGCGGCTACGTTGAGCTCAAGGTCGATGTCTCGTATCAATCGCGTCCCGAATGGCTGGAGGGAGATTATGGTTCGTGGATTGCTGCATGGGATTAAGCGTTTCTGGTCTAGACGCGTTTTGACGCGCCGTCCGAGCTGCCATCGCAAGCGAGGCGGCTTTATGGGCCGTGCCGGTGTCGACCTGTTTATCGAAGACGGTGCCTACACCACGCTTTCTTCTGCCGTGGTCATCCTAGTGGTGCTCACGTTGTTGTTTTCGTCGACCGCGGCGATATGGAGCATGTCGCGTGCCGGGGATACCCAGGTGGCGGCCGATAGCGGCGCGCTGGCGGGTGCCAACGTAGTGTCGTCCTATCACACGGCTGCCACGGTGGTTGATGCGAGCATCTTGAGTCTGGGGCTGGCGGGGTTTGCCACGATCGGGACGGGCCTGGTCGCCATCCTCATCCCGGGTGCCGAACCAGTTGCCGGCAATATGGTCGACACCGGGATTGAGATCATTAAAACGCGCAACAAGTTTGCCAAAAGCGCATCGGAAGGCTTACAGAAAATCGAGACGGCTCTGCCGTATCTGATTGCCGCGCGTGCCACGCAGGCGGTGTCGGCGCAGGATACCGATAGTGTGACCTATACCGGTACGGCGCTTGCTGTGCCCAGGACATCCGAGTCGGACTTCGCTGCGCTCAAAGGGTCAGAGATCTCGACCGATACCATTAAAGACACATCAGATGATTTAGAGCGTGCGGCCGAGGAGCTGCGGAAGGCTTCTGAGGACACGGCGAAGGCTAAAGAGCGCGCTTGGCTGGCGGATTGTGGCGGGTCGGACGAGAGTTCGATTGGCAAGTACTCGTGTATGTGGGAGCGTGCGAAAAAACTAGCAGAACTATCTGACAGCCAGAACCGTCATGAAAAGTCGAGCATCACATGGGAGCCGCAAATAGCGCTCGATCGCGCGAAAACCTATTACCGACAGCGCTTGGCGAATGAAAAACCTCAGGGATCGAGCGTCGAGATGAAAGCGCAGTCAGC
Organism: Collinsella sp.; assembly: GCA_019414555.1. GTDB lineage: Bacteria > Actinomycetota > Coriobacteriia > Coriobacteriales > Coriobacteriaceae > Collinsella. The sequence goes on along the minus strand of DXLT01000024.1, from coordinate 216 downwards.
CGCTCGAAAAGCGTTCTATGCCTATGCGATTGAAGAGGTCGATCGAGCATACATAAAAGATGATGGCGAACGGTTTTCTGCCTATATCCCACTATTGCCGCGTGTCCCAAACGAGGTGCGGCCGACCGAACTTTACACCGATGCCGCATGGCCTGTAAGCAACAACGACGGCAGAACATACCTGCATTATGGAGTCGAATGCCCCGTCTATCAGAA
>DXLT01000239.1:0-2019 GCA_019414555.1 Collinsella sp. | reverse complement strand
TGAGGAACAGCGCCTGGTTATCGGGCTGAGTTATGATGCCGCAGATGGTGTAGGCGCGGCCCTCGAGCTCGATTTTATCGCCCACGGACAAGTTGTTATTGGTGGCAAAGACACGGTCGATGGCCGCCTCGTCATCTGCCTTTGGCTGCTTGCCCTCGCTGTACGACGCAATGTCGACCTTGGTGCGGTGCGCATAGGTGCGCAGTGTGCGCTTGGTGCCATCGTCGCCGGCGGTCTTTTTGATGATAGCGTCGATGGAGAAATTCTTGTAGAGCGTGACGCCGCCGACGTCGCCGGCTGCACCCTCGGCTGCCTTGAGCTGGTCTTTGGTGGCCTCGAAAGAGGTGGTCACGCGGCCGTCCTCAATCGTGTACGCATCGCGCATGTCATCGATAAGGCAGCCGATGGAATGCGCTGCGAGCAAAAAGCCCGAGGTGAGAGCGATACTTCCGCACATAAGCAAAAAGATGCCCAGGTACTTGCCGATATTGCGGCGCAGCTCGCGTGGAAGACGTTTTGCGAGAGGTGTCATGGCGCCGCCTACCAATCGAGCTCGGCGGCCGAGACGGGCGACTCGTTGAGCTCATCCTCAACGATGCGCCCGTCGCGCAGGCGCAGCACGCGATTGGCCATGCGCGCGATGGCGGCATTGTGGGTGACAATGATGATGGTGCAGCCGTAGGTGCGGTTGACATCCTCCATGAGCTGCAAGATTTCCTTGGACGTCTTGTAGTCGAGCGCGCCCGTGGGCTCGTCGCACAGCAGCAGGCCCGGGTTTTTGACGAGCGCGCGGCCGATGGCACAGCGCTGCTGTTGGCCGCCCGAGACCTGGCGCGGGAACTTGTTGCGGTGCTCGTAGAGGCCCAGTGAACGCAGCAGGTCGTCGACATTGAGCGGCTTTTTGGACAGGTGTGCCGTGACCTCGATGTTTTCCTTGATGGTGAGATCGGGCACCAGGTTGTAAAACTGGAAGACAAAGCCCAGCTCACGGCGGCGATACTCGCCCAGGTCGGTAGGCTTGAGCACCGTGAGGTCGCAGCCGTCCACCAGAATAGAGCCGGCGTCGGCATCCTCCAGGCCGCCGATTAGGTTAAGAAACGTCGACTTGCCCGAACCCGAAGGTCCCAGCATGACGCAGATCTCGCCGCGGTTAATGGACGTGTCGATGCCATCGAGTACCGTCAGGCGCGCATCGCCATCGCCGTAGTGCTTCTTGAGCCCCTTGACCTGGACGTAGGCTTGCTTCGCTGCCATGCTATCCCCCATTGTTAGCCTGTTGCTACTTTAATAGGGTAATAGTAAACCCGGGCGAACTATTTTCCAACCTACTCATTGGGGACAGACTTAAATGAGCGATTTCACTCATTTAAGTCTGTCCCCCATGAGTGCCGCCAGGGACAGCTCTTGCCAGCCCGGCCGGCGAGCCGGCGAATCGGCAAAGACTGTCCCCAATGACTAGGCGGAAAGGAGTGTCCCTATCTGCCGGCAGAAAAGGAACGTCCCCAAGTGACGGGTTGTGGCTAGGCGTGGGATTTGGTGCGCGAGAGGGCTAGGCCTACGGCGGCAATGGCCACGGCAAAGAGTGCCGTTACGCCCAGGTCGCAGGCGATGTCGCCCAGCATGGCAGACGTCAAATCCGAGGCAAGCGCCTTGCTGATCGCGTCGTTCACCCAATATGTCGGCACAAAGTGCGCCACCGTCTGCACGGCCGGGCCCATCAGCGACAGCGGCATCCAAGCGCCGCCCAAAAACGTCATGAGCATGCCAAGCAGGTTACCCACACCGTTGAGCAGTTCCTCGCGCGCACCCAGGCTCGAAAGCGCAAAGCCAACGGCCAGCGGCGTGCACGCCAGGGCAAACGTCGCCGCCAGTGCCAAGCACACACGCCCCACGCCGACCTCGGCGACCGCGCCGGCAAAGCCCACGATGCCCATCATGCTCGACACGAGCCAAATGCAGACGGTGAGCACGGCAGCGGCCGCGAAAGGTCGCTATTGTCGCGGTCGACCACGATCACGT
>DXLT01000238.1:0-2027 GCA_019414555.1 Collinsella sp. | reverse complement strand
CGCCGGTCGGCCCGCCACTCCCCTTCGAGGCACTCCTCGCCCACGGTGACGTGGCCGATCAGGTGCGTCTGCGGCCACACGACGGTGTCGCGGCCGATGGTGGCATCGGGGCCGATCCAGGCCTGCGTGGGGTCGATGAAGGTAACGCCCCCGGCCATCCAGTGCTCGTTGATGCGGTCGCGCGCGATGGCGGTGAGCTGCGCGAGCTGGATGCGGCTGTTGACGCCCAGGCCGTCGCGGTAGTCATCGCAGTGGAAGATGGAGACTGCCTGGCCGTGGCCCTTGAGGATCTCGAGCATGTCGGGCAGATAGTACTCGGACTGCGCGTTGTCGTTGCCGATCTCGTCAATGTGCGCGGCGAGCTGCGCGCCGTCGAAGGCGTAGCAGCCGGCGTTGCACTCGAGCAGCGTGGCGGCCTGCTCGGGCGTGCAGTCCTTCTGCTCGATGATGCGTTCGATCTGGCCGTCGGCACCCAGCTTGATGCGGCCGTAGCCGAAGGGGTCGGGTGGGGTCATGGTCATGACGGTGCAGGCGAGCTCGCCGGTGGCGACGGTCTGCGCGAACTTGGCGACGGTGTCGGCGGTGATGAGCGGCAGGTCGCCGTTGAGCACGACGACGGGGCCTTGCGTGATGCCGCAGGCCTCGAGCGCGACCTTGACGGCGTGGCCGGTGCCCAGGCGCTCGGTCTGCTCAACGCACTCGACCTTGGTGGCGCTGTTGGCGTAGGCGCCGTCGATGAGGGCGCGCATCTCGTCGGCGTGGCTGCCGATGACGACCACGACGCGGCTGCAGCCGGCCTTGATGGTGGCGTCGACGATCCACTGGACCATGGGCTTGCCCAGGATCTTGTGCGAAACCTTGCAGTGGTTCGACTTCATGCGGGTGCCCTCACCGGCAGCGAGGATAATTGCGGTTGCGTCCATGTGATCTCCTGTTACGTTATAGAGACGTGTGTTTGGAAACGATACACGGCGCAATATGATACCGCAGGCATATGTTGAGCGCGTAGCGATTGGCTCATGGCGGCCGATGTCGGTGCCGCCGGCGTGGCGTTTGCGCTGCTTGCGTGCGGCGTTGGCGGTGCTGCGGAGCTGTCGTTTGAGCGAGGGGACGGGGGTGCCCGTGGACAACATACAAGAGGAGTTTGGCGGCGAGCCCGTCGCGGCATTCTCGATGTCGCATCCGGCTGTGCCGGCCCTCTACATGGTGCTGACGCTGGGGCTCACCATGTTCTCGATGCAGCCGGTGCTGATTGCGCTGTCACTTGCGGGCGGGCTGGCGTATGGATTTGCGACGCGCGGGGCTGCCCGCACGCTGGGCGCACTCCGCTGGCAGCTGCCGGTGATTTTGATTATCGCGCTGGTCAATCCGCTGTTTAGCGCCTCGGGCTCGACGGAGCTGTTCCGTATTGGCATGCGCGCGGTGTATCTGGAAAGCATGGTATACGGCCTGTGCATGGGCGGGCTGTTTGTGGCGAGCGTGCTGTGGTTTGAGGCCGCGGCGTCGATGCTCGAATACGACAAGGTGCTCGCGCTGCTGGGCAATGCCGCACCGGTGATTGCGCTCATGATCTCGATGTGCATGAGGCTTATCCCGCAGTTTTTACGCCGCGGTCGTACGGTGCTGGCGGTGCAGGATGCGATTGATGTGCCGGGCCGCGCGCCCACCGATCCCGTGCGATCGCGCCTGCGGGCGTCGAGCGTGTTGATGGGCTGGGGCATGGAAGATTCGCTGGAGCGCGCGGACGCCATGCGCTCCCGTGGGTGGGGCGCCGCGACGCGTCGAACGACGTATGCGCGGTATCGGCTGGGGCGCGGCGATGTTGCCGCGCTGGTTGGACTTGCGCTGTTTGGCATGGCCACGACGGCAGTGGCGTGGACTGCGACGATGCAGTATTCGTTTTACCCGCAACTATCGGTGCCGGCGCCGTGGCTGGGCTATGTCGTGTACGCTGCCTGGATGATGCTGCCTTGCGCGTCGCACGCGATTGATGAGAAGAGGTTTGGCTGATGGCTCGGTTGGATAGG
>DXLT01000237.1:0-2037 GCA_019414555.1 Collinsella sp. | reverse complement strand
ACCGTCGTTCCCATGGCCAGGCCCACGAGCGTCACGGTAATGATATAGAGCGTCTGCGCGCCATTGCCCACGGCGGTGATGCCGGCGGCGCCGCTAAACTGCCCCATCATGTACAGGTCGGCCATACCGTAGAGCATCTGCAAAAAGTACGAGAGCATATAGGGCAGGGCAAAGACCGCGATGGTCTTAAGGACATTGCCGCGTGTGAGGTCGTGTTCCATGGGCGAGGCACTTTCTGGCTTGGTTCGTTTAGCTACCAGTGTAGTGAAAACCCTACAACGATTATAGAGTCAAGGTTTATGTTGGCAGTGGGGCGAAATAAGTCGCGCGCACCATTATTCCGAGTGAATATGGACACACGTCACGAGAACTCGCCGCCGGCGCTAACCTTGCAGAAAACGATTTCGGAATACTTGACACCATTATTCGGCGCGCAATAATACGTGCGTTTGCGAACAACGTTTGATGGGGGTTGAACCTGCGTGCGCAATCTCAAAATACTGTTTTCCTATCTAGGGGCATACCGTCGCGATGCCATCCTCGGCGTGTTCTTTGTGTCGGTCGAGACGGTGCTCGAGCTGTTTATCCCGGTCATCATGGCCAACATCATCGATGTGGGCGTGCCTGCGGGTGATATCAACTACATGCTGCTGCAGGGCGCGTACATGTTGGTGTGCGCTGCGCTTTCGCTGATACTGGGCTTGGGTTATGCCCGCACGTCCGCCCGCGTTGCCTCGGGCCTAGGCGCTAACCTGCGCGAGGCCGAGTACAAAAAGATTCAGACGCTCGCTTTTGGTAACCTGGACAACTACGACGCCAGCTCGCTCGTCACCCGCATGACCACGGACATCACCGTTATCCAAAATGCTGTGGGCAACGGCTTTCGCCCTATGGTGCGCGGCCCGGTGACGCTTATCGTCGGCCTTATCTACGCGCTGATGCTGTCGCGCCCGCTCGCCACCGTCTTTGCGATCATCTTGCCCGTGCTGGCAATCGTGCTGGGCGTCATCACCTATCGCGTGAGCCCGCTCTACCGCCAACTCCAGACCTCGATGGACCACCTCAACGGCGTGGTACAGGAAGACCTCACCGCCGTGCGTGCCGTCAAGGCCTACGTTCGTACCGAGCACGAGGAGGCCAAGTTCGACACCGTCAATACCGAGCTCGCCGGCACTGCGACGAAGACCTTTGGCAACGCGGTGCTCAACCTGCCGGTGTTTCAGCTGTCGATGTACGTGGCTGCGCTCTCCATCCTGTGGATTGGCGGCCACATGATTCTCGCCGGCAAGCTGGGCGTGGGCTCGCTCACGGGCTTTATGAGCTACGTGCTGCTGATCATGAACTCGCTCATGATGATTTCCAACGTGTTTTTGCTGCTCACGCGCGCTCTCACGAGTGTGGGCCGTATCGCAGAGGTGCTCGATGAGGAGCCCTTTATCGCCAACCCTGCGGGAGACCTCGCGACTGCGGCGCCAGCGGACGGCAGTATCGAGTTTCGCGACGTTTCCTTTAAATACCGCGCGGATGCAGCCGAGGATGTGCTCGAGCATATTGACCTTTGCATTGAAGCAGGCTCCACGGTGGGCGTGCTCGGCGGCACGGGCTCGGGCAAGAGTTCGCTTGTGCAGCTGATTGCGCGCTTGTACGACGCCAGCGAGGGCACCGTGCTTGTGGGCGGACACGACGTGCGCGACTACGACTTGGCTGCCTTGCGCGACGCCGTGGGTATCGTGCTGCAAAAGAACGTGCTGTTTACGGGTACCGTGCGCGAGAACCTGCAGTGGGGCAATCCGCAGGCGTCGGACGATGAGCTCCTCGCGGCCTGCCGGGCGGCATGCGTGGACGAGTTCCTGGATCGCATCGGCGGGCTGGACGGCGAGTTGGGCCAAGGCGGCGCCGGTGTTTCGGGCGGCCAGAAGCAACGCCTGTGCATTGCGCGCACGCTGCTCAAGCATCCGCGCGTGCTCATTTTTGATGACTCAACCAGCGCGGTCGATATGGCGACCGACGCAAAGATTCGCGAGCACATCGCTCGGA
>DXLT01000236.1:0-2051 GCA_019414555.1 Collinsella sp. | reverse complement strand
TCGATGCTCTCCAGGTCCTCGGCCGCTGCGAGCCTGCGGTACACGAGCACGCGCCGATCCACCGCCGGCAGGTACTCCTCGGACAAGAAGTAGTCGGCCGGCAGGTTAATGCCCACGCTCGCCGCTTCCACGCCGGCATCGTCGTCGCCGCGCGCCTCGGCCACGGCCTGTCCCAGCATCTGCGTAAACAGATCGAAGCCCACGCTCGACAGGTTACCGTGCTGCTCGGCACCCATAAGCGAACCGGCGCCGCGGATCTCCAGGTCGCGCATGGCAATGCGCATGCCGCTACCCAGGTCTTGGAACTCAGAAAGTGCAGTCAGGCGTGCCGTGGCCTCCTCGGTAAGCGGCAGCTCGCCGGGGAACATAAAGTACGCGTATGCCTGCGTGGCCGAGCGGCCCACGCGGCCCTTAAGCTGGTAGAGCTGTGCCAGACCCAGACGCTGCGAGTCCTCGATGATGAGCGTGTTGGCCGTTGCGTTGTCGATACCGCTCTCCACGATGGTCGTGGCGATAAGCACGTCAATCTTTTTGGTCGCGAACTCGATCATCACATCCTCGACCTCGCGCGGGCTCATCTTGCCGTGCGCCACGCCCACGCGCGCCTCGGGCGCGGCCTCGTGCACGCGCGCCACGGCATCGTCGATGGTCTTGACACGGTTGGACACGTAATACACCTGACCGCCGCGGCCCACCTCCAGGCGAATCGCCGCGCTCACCACGTCGGGGTCGTACTCCCCCACGTGCACGATCACGGGACGACGCCCGGTCGGCGGTGTGGTGATCAGGCTCATGTCGCGCACGCCGCTCGTGGCCATCTGCATGGTTCGCGGAATCGGCGTTGCCGAGAGCGTGAGCACGTCAATCTGCTCGCGCAGGTTCTTGAGCTGCTCCTTGTGCTGCACACCAAAGCGCTGCTCCTCGTCGATGATCACCATGCCCAGGTTCTTGGGGTTCACATCGGCCGAAAGCAAGCGATGCGTGCCAATGAGCACATCGATCGTGCCCTCGGCAAACGCCTTGAGCGCGCGCTTTTGCTGCGCCGGGGTGCGGAAGCGGCTGAGCACCTCGACCTCCAGGCCAAACGGGGCAAAGCGCTCAAAGAATGTCTCGTAGTGCTGTTGGGCCAGAATGGTCGTGGGGCAGAGCACCATGACCTGGCGGCCGGAGTCCACGCACTTGAAGGCCGCGCGCAGGGCGACCTCGGTCTTGCCAAAGCCCACGTCGCCGCACAGCAGGCGGTCCATGGGCTTGGGCGCCTCCATGTCGGCCTTGATGTCGGCGATTGCCTCCAGCTGATCGCGCGTCTCGTCGTAGGGGAAGCTCTGCTCCATCTCGATCTGCTCGGGCGTGTCGGGCGGGCAGGCGATACCGGTAATCGACGAGCGGCGCGTATACAGGTCGACCAGGTCAAACGCCAGCTTTTTGGCATTCTTGCGCGCCTTGTTGGTAGCACGCGTCCAGTCGGCGGTGTTGAGCCTGGTCAAGCGCGGCTTATCGCCGTCGGGACCAACGTATCGCGTGATACGGTCGACCTGCTCGAGCGGCACGTAGAGCTTGTCGCCGTCGGCGTATTCCAGCAAAAAGTAGTCGCGCTCCTTGCCGCCCACTTCCTGGCGCGCGATCTCGCTAAAGAGCGCGATGCCGTGGGTAGCGTGCACCACGTAGTCGCCCGGCTTAAACGGAAACGTGATCTGCGTAATGTCCACCTTGCGGCGGCTGCGCGCGCGGTTGGCGTCCATGCGGGCGTTGAGGTCGGCGATCGAGAACACGGCCAGGTTGGCATCGGGCACCACCACGCCCTGCGGCAGAGCGGCATCGACAAAGGTCACGCGCCCGCGCGAGATGGTGGGCACGGCGGCGCCGGCGGCAGCCTGCGCGGCGCCCGCCTCGAGCGAGCGGGCGTTGAGCGCGTCGGCCTTACGCTCGCGAATGGAAGCATGGGCCTCCTGGCGTGCGGCACGGTTGGCGGAATCCGCCGCTGCCACGCGCACGCGATCGCCGATAGCGCCGGCGTTTTCGGGGGCCGCCGTCAGCGACTCCTCAAAGGT
>DXLT01000235.1:1301-2120 GCA_019414555.1 Collinsella sp. | reverse complement strand
GCCCATCACCGAGGTCGACACGGGCATTGCCGCGCAGACGATGATGCTCGCCGCTCGCAGCGCCACGCCCGAGGTGGCAGCCTGCATGTTCAAGGCCTTTACGCCCCACGCGATCGATGCCATGGGGCTCGATAACGACAAGTATGAGCTCAAGCTGATCATGGCGCTTGGCGTTCCGGCCGAGACGCAGGTGATCGATGCGATCGATTCCAACCCCGACGGCTCCATCAATTATTGGCGCGACGAGGCGCGGGTGCACCACGTACCCAAGCGTCCGCTTGCCGACGTGCTGCTGTAGTTGAGCGTCACCGCGGTGTGATCCGGCGGTAAACCACCACAAAGTTGCCTGTCCCCTTGGTGGTGGTACGAGGGGAGGGTGTGTGGCAGATTTGTATTTGGTGCGGCATGGGCAGACTGAGCTCAATGTGCAGAACATTTTGCAGGGCGGGCACGATTCGCCGCTTACGGCGCGCGGGCGCGAGCAGGCGCTGATGGCGCGTGCGGCGTTTGCGGCGCGCGGCGTGGCCTTTGACCGTGTGTATTCCTCCCCGTTGGGCCGGGCGCGGCGTACGGCTGAGCTAATTGCTGGTGAGGGCCGCTCGATAGAGCTGGTCGATGACCTGCGCGAGTGGCATTTGGGCTCGCTGGAGGGTACATCAAATCGCGAGATGCCGCCGCAGCCCTGGGGCGATTATCCGGTGGCCTTTGGCGGCGAGTCGGAAGTGCAGCTTCAGTCGCGCATGGTCGCGGCGCTGTCCCGTATTATGGCCCGGCCGCAGCACGACTGCGTGCTGGCGGTTTCCCACGGCTCAGCCTGCC
>DXLT01000235.1:0-1291 GCA_019414555.1 Collinsella sp. | reverse complement strand
GTATAAGAGACAGGTATCTGGTTCGTCATGGGCAGACAATATTCAACCTTAAGCGCATTATTCAGGGTTGGAGTGACTCGCCGCTCACGCAGCTGGGATGCGACCAGGCGGCGCGTGCCGGCATGTTCTTGCGTGCGCGCGGCATTGAACCCGATCATGCCTACACCTCTACGCTTCATCGCACCGAGCAGACTATCGCCAACCTGTGGCCGGGCTTGGCGTACGAGCGCCTGGACGGCCTGCGTGAGTGGTTCTTTGGCGACTTTGAGGCCGAGCGCGTGATGCTTATGCCCGAGCGCCCGTGGCGCGACTTCTATCGGCAGTTTGGCGGCGAGGGCCAGATCCAGGTGCGCACGCGCATGGTGGCGACGCTGACCGATCTTATGCGGCGTCCGGACCATACGTGCGTGCTCGCGGTAAGTCATGGCTCAGCTATCAAGGAGTTTTTGGACCACGTGCGGGGCGCGGCGGCCGACGAGCGCGAACGCGTGCCGGGCAACTGCTCAGTGCTGCATTTTGCGTTTGACGATGCGGCCGATACGTTTGAACTGGTCGAAGTCTTTGCGCAGGAAGACTACGCGCGCGAGCTGGGGCTTGAACCGCTCGTGGCTACTGCGGGTCCGCAGCGCGGATAACGCGAGCGCGGCGGCACGGGTCGTCGGCATAACTTCTCGACGCAAAAGGGGCGGTGATGCATGTACCTGCTGCATCTCCGCCCCCTGTTTGTTGGGCTGCCGATTTTTGTGCTGGACGGTCTGGTCTTGCTAGAACCGCGCGACCTGGTGCGTGAGCAGACCCGTCGGAACCTGCGCCGCGCCGCCGCTGACCTGCGCGGCGGGGAAGAGCGCAGCTACGGCAAAGTTGAACGGCTCTTTGCCCGTGTAGGTGCCGGCGGCACGTGCATCGTCGGCCAGGAGCTGTGATGCCTCGACTAGTGCGACAGCGTAGGCAGGGTCGTCGGCCAGTGCCGGCTCCGGCGCCTGGTCGAGCATGGCGCGGATGGCCCCGACGGCGTCCTCGCGCTTGACCTCCCACACGCGGTGCGTAATGCCGGCGGGGTCGGTGACGGCATAGAGTGAAGCGCCCTCTTTTGCGGCGCCGAGGATGATATCCATGACGGGAGAGGCTTCGTAGACAAGCGTTACGGGACGGGGCTGTACCTTGAGGTCGGCGATTGCGCGCGCAGCGGCGGTCGTATCGGCGGCAACCGCGTCGCCGCCCGCCAGCGCACCAACCGGGCAGATCGCCACGACACCCGTCACACGTCCCGGCTCGACCGAGCATTCGTACA
>DXLT01000234.1:0-2124 GCA_019414555.1 Collinsella sp. | reverse complement strand
CAACCGCAACCGTACCGCCGCTGATGTCCGTTCCGCCTTCTCCCACGCTGGTGGCAACCTGGGCACCTCCGGCTCCGTTGCCTTCCAGTTTGAGCGTAAGGGCCAGATCGTCGTCGCCAAGGAGATCCTGGACGAGAACGCCAAGAAGGAGACCATGATCGCCAACGGCGCTGCCGGTGACGAGGATGAGTTCATGATGGCCATCGCCGAGGCCGGTGGCGAGGACTACGAGGACGCCGGCGAGGAGTGGATCGTCTGGACTGCTGCCAACGACGTTATGGCTGTCTCCAAGGCGCTCGAGGAGCAGGGCGTCCAGGTCAAGGGCTCCGAGACCACCATGGTCCCGACCACCCCGACCGAGGTCTCCGGCGCCGACGCCAAGAAGGTTCAGCGCCTGATCGACCGTCTTGAGGAGCTCGACGACGTCCAGGATGTCTACAGCACCATGGACATGACCGACGAGGTCATCGCTGCCCTGGAGGAGGAGTAGCGCCCGCACGGATTGAGCCGTGCATATCTGGGCATAATGAAGCGAGCATGCAAGCCTCGTGGAATAGATGAGCCGGATCCGCGTGCGTAGAGCACCGGACCCGGCTCTTTTATAATGATGCGAACCGTTTTGCATTTCGAGAGCCGAGATTTGAAGGGAGCGCCGCGTGCGCGTACTCAAACGAGCCCTAGCGATCGTGTACCTTGCCGCTACCATCGTGGCGCTGGTTACGCTTGTCTGCCAGTTTTGGGGGCCGTATACGTATCGCTTTATGTTGCTGATGCGCGACCCCATGCCGCGCATTGTCGTGACGGCATGCGGCGGAGTTGTGGCGATCGGCGTGCTGGTAAGCTTCTTCCGCCTGATGTTTGCTCGTCGCGAGCCGTCCTGCGTGCATCCGGCGGGGGAGCGCAATATCGAGGTCACGCTCGCGGCGCTTTCTTCGTGTGCCAGGGCTGCTGCCGAGCGCGACGACCGCGTGATGGTCGAGCGCGTCGAGGCGCGCGTACAGGGCTCCGACGAATCGCGCGTCTGTTTTAAGGTCGACGCCATCGCGCTTGACGACCGGGACGTGGCCTCCCTTGCAACTGCGATGCAGCAACGTATCGAGGAGGCCTGCGACACCATGCTCGGCACGCCGGGCACGACCGCACGCGTCCGTTTTTTGCCGTCCAAGACTACCGTCCAGACCGTGGAGGTTTCCGGTGAGTGATACCAATCAAGATAAGACCGCTCGTACGCCGCGCCTGACGATTGACCAGAGCGCCACGCCGGCGAGCGAACCTGTTGATTCCAAAGCAGAGGCAACTGAGTTACAAGACGCGGCGGCCGCGGATTTTGACGAGGCTATGGGTCTCATCAAGGGTACGGGCGCTGCCATCTGGAGCTATGCTGTGCGTCATCCCAACACCACGCTCGGTGCCGTCGCTGGCTTTATCCTTGCCGTGTTGGTGCTCACGCTCGGCCTGTGGGACACGCTCGTCATCGCTTTCTTTGTGCTGATCGGCGCCGTGATCGGCCAAATTCGCGACGGCGAAAACGGGATCGTCAACTTCTTCGGCCGTCTGTTTAGCGGCCGCTAATATGTATTCGACTGTCGCATCCGCGGCAGGCATAAGGAGGAACCATGGCTTTTAACACGAAGGTCGATGTGGCCGATACCGAGCTCGAGGCAGACGAGACCGTCATCGCCGAGGCCGAGGACGTAACGCTCGAGGACGAGGCGCTCGTCGAGGCCGAGCCCGCCGATGACGCGGACGAGGATGATGAGGAAACAGACGAGTCCGAGGACTCGCTGACCTATTCCAACGGTGTGATCGAGAAGATCGTTGCCATGGCCACCCGCGAGGTTCCGCACGTTTTGGGCATGAAGGGTAACCTCATGCACTTTGTGCAGGAGCAGTTTGGTGCCGAGAATCTGACCAAGGGCGTGACGGTCGAGGTCACCGATGACAATCGCGTGGTCGTCAACATCTCCGTCATTATCGAGTACGGAGCCTATGCGCCCGCGATCTTCGACGATGTCAAGGCACGTGTCACTGAGCGCCTTGCCGCGATGACCGGCCTTGAGGTGGCGGGTGTCAACCTGCGCATCGAGGACGTCATCACCCCCGAGGAGTACGAGCACCGCACCA
>DXLT01000233.1:0-2168 GCA_019414555.1 Collinsella sp. | reverse complement strand
ATGAAGATGACCGATCTGCCGGAGCGGAGGCTCTTAAGGTTTGAAGTGAAATAGCTCGAGAGCAAGGCAAAACGGGTCCATTGGCGGTACCCGCGCCCGATTTCAGGCGCTCCGACTCGGAATCGGGCGCGGGACGAGGTACCTTCGGTGTCGGCCGGATTACCGCTTCTTCTTGTTCTTCTTCTGCTTGCGCTGCTTGCCCTTGTTGCCCTGGGGCTTGTCGGCCTGTTTTGCTTCGGCAGCGGCCTTTTCTGCCTTCATCTTCTTGCGTTTGGTCTCGATGCGGAGTTTTTTGTTGATGCGCGCCTTAAGGAAGGCGCCAAACTGCTCGGCATCGCCGCGAACAAAGGTGTCCTTGGGGATCGTCACGCCCTGGTCGGCGAACATGGCCACAAAGATGCGCTCGCCGTCGAGCACGTGGTCGAGCTTCTCAAACGGGAAGAACTGCGACTTGCCGCTCTTGCCCCAGACCATCAGGCCGTCCTCGTTGGCGGCGACGCGGCGGTAGCGGCCGCCCATGGACTCGTCTGCCTCGACGGCATCGATAAAGTCGCGCGCGAGCGTATGGTGCAGATTTTTGCTCCACCAGGCCAAAAAGGCGCCGAATATGATCAGCACGACGCCGAACTTGATCCAGCTGCCGCCGGCCACCAGCATGCCGATGCCGATGAGCACGGCAATCGCGGCGGCGACGTACAGGGAGCCACGGCGCCTGGGCGAGGCGACCAGGCGGGCGAAGTCGGTGACGAGGTCGTTTTCGTACTGATACTCGTTGAGGTACAGAATGCCGTCATCGGCCGCGGCCTGCGCCTCGAGCGCGACCTCGACCTGGTCGGCTGCTTCGGAGGGAATGAGGTTGCTCTCTGCGTCTGCCATGCTCTTTGGACTCCTATCGCGGCGGACTCGCCGTACGGGTTATTATGGAATGCAGTATGCCGTGCGACCGCATGGCCGTCGCGGCAACAAGACTCAGTATACCCGGGGGAGCACCCATGGAATCGTTGTACCGAAAGTATCGCCCGCTCACCTTCGACTCCGTGGTGGGCCAGCAGCATATCGTCTCGACGCTCGAGCACGCCATCACCGAGGGGCGCCTGTCCCACGCCTACCTGTTCTGCGGACCGCGCGGCACGGGCAAGACCACCATGGCGCGCATTCTGGCCAAGGCGCTGCTGTGCCGCAATGCCGAGGCGGCGCGCGCCGAGGGTGCAAGCGGCTGCATGCCCGACGGTACTTGCGAGGAGTGCGAGCTCATTGCCGAGGGCAACCACCCCGATGTCTACGAGCTCGATGCCGCAAGCCGTACCGGCGTGGACAACGTGCGCGAGGAGATCATCAACTCCGTCAACTTTGCCCCGGTGCGCGGCAAGTACAAGATCTATATCATCGACGAGGTCCACATGCTCACGACGGCGGCGTTCAACGCGCTGCTCAAGACGCTCGAGGAGCCGCCGGCACACGTGATCTTTGTGCTGTGCACCACCGACCCGCAAAAGATTCTGGAGACCATCCTCTCACGCTGCCAGCGTTTCGATTTCCATCGCATCGGCAACGAGGATATTGCGCATCGACTGTCCTACGTGTGCGAGCAGGAGGGATTCGATTACGACGACGAGGCGCTGGCCATCGTGGCGCGCCATGCAAAGGGCGGCATGCGCGACGCGTTGTCCACGCTGGAACAGCTGAGCGTTTTTGGCAACGGCGCTGTGCATGCGGACGATGCCCGCTCGCTTTTGGGCGAGGTTTCGGACCAGATTCTGGGCGAGTTTTCCCGCGCCATTGCCGATCGTGATGTTGCCGAGCTCTATGGACTGATCCGTGCGCAGGTCGAGGAAGGAAACGACCTGCTGGAGCTGACGCGCGACCTGGTAGCGCATGTGCGTGACGTGTACGTTGCCTGCGTTGCCGGTGCCCGTGCCGAGCTGTTTGAGGGCGGCTCCGAGCAGGCCGAGGCGCTTGCTGCCGAGGCCGCTGCCTTTGGCGAGCATCCTGCCGACCGCCTGGCCCGCGTGCTGACGGTGCTCGACGATGCCGCACTGGAGATGAGGGGCGCGAGCGACGTGCGCCTGGTGCTCGAGATTGCCTGTACGCGTCTGGCACGTCCCGAGGCTGATTTAACGATTGAGGCATTGGCCGAGCGCGTGGCACGCCTGGAGGCCATGGTTGCC
>DXLT01000232.1:0-2172 GCA_019414555.1 Collinsella sp. | reverse complement strand
GCCCTGGGCACCGCCGCTGGGCTGGTGAATCATAACCTTGGAGTGCGGCAGGCAGAAGCGCTTGCCCTTGGCGCCGGCCGAAAGCAGCACGGCGGCCATAGACGCGGCCATGCCCACACAGATGGTAGAAACCTGCGGCTTGATGAAGTTCATGGTGTCCAGAATCGCCAGGCCGGAGTAGACCTCGCCGCCGGGCGAATTGATGTAGAGCGAGATATCCTTCTCGGCATCCTGGCTCTCAAGATGCAGCAGCTGGGCAACGACCAGGTTGGCGCTGACGGAGTTGATCTCCTCGCCCAAGAAGATGATGCGGTCGTTGAGCAGGCGCGAATAGATATCGTAGCTGCGCTCGCCGCGCGGCGTCTGCTCGATAACGTATGGCACGAGGGCGGAATCGAACTTAGCGATCATACGCATCTCCATTTCTCTCTTGCGGACCAAATTGGTTCTAGATAAACGTACGGTGCCCGCATGCTATGCATTGGCTGGCACCGTACGAAGCTACCGGATAACCGGTGTATAACTTTACCCCATCACGGGCGCACGCATGCGCTCGCGGGCAAGGTGGCGAGAATTATTCGGCGTCCTTGGCGGTCTCGTCGACCTCGGTCACCTTGGCGTTCTCGACCAGGTGGTCGACGGCCTTGGAGCGACGGATGGACTCGCGGACGGCAGGCATGCGGCCATCGGCGATGAACTCGGCCTTGGAAGCCTCGACGTCCTTGACGCCAGCCTTCTCGAACTCGGCGTTGATGTCGTCCTCGGTGACCTCAATCTTGAGCTCACGGGCGAGAGCGTCGAGCGCCAGGGACTCACGGGCAACGTCGTTGGCCTGCTTGTGCAGGTCGCCGATGAACTGCTCCATGGTCAGGCCGGAAGCGGGCAGCCAGGTGTCCAGCGTCATGCCGCGGGCAGCGAGGTTGGACAGGAAGTTCTGGCCAAGCTCCTCAAAGACGGACTGCTCGTAGTCGGCGTCCATCTCGTCGAGCTGCAGGCGCTCGGCGAGAGCGGAGACGCAACGGTTCTCCTTCTCGGCCGGGAGGCGGGAAGCCTTGTCCTGCTCGATCTCGATCTTGATGGCGTCGCGCATGGCGTCGATGCTGTCAAAGCCAAAGTCGGACTTGACGAGCTCGTCGGTGAGCTCGGGGGTGTTGCGAACCTTGATGCCCTTGACGGTGACCTCGACGGTGTGGGTCTCGGCCTCCTCGCCCTCCTCGACCTCGTCGGTCCAGGTGACGGTCTTGACGTCGTCAACGTTGGCGCCGATCAGGGCCTCGTTGAACTCCTTGGGGTTGCTGTCGCTACCGGCGATGAGCATGCGGCCCTCGGCGGCAAAGTTGTCGGCGTTCTCGACGGCCTTGAGGTCGACGGTGACGTAGTCCTCGGCCTCGACGGCGCGACCCTCGACGTCCTCGAAAGTGGCACGGTAGTTGAGGAGCATCTCGACCTGGTTGTTGATCTCGGACTCGGTGACCTCCGCAGGGGGCATCTCGATCTCGACAGCGTCGAAGGAGGAGAGCTCAGCGGCAGGACGCAGGGAGAACTCGACGGTGTAGGTGTAGTCCTCGTGATCCTTGGCGAGGTCGAGGTCCTTGTAGTCACCGTTCTTGGTGGGGACGATGTCCAGCTCGTTGAGGACGGCGGGCTCGTTGGCGGCGATCAGGTCATTGGTGGCCTGGGCGAGGGTAGCCTCGGCGCCAAGAGCAGAGTCGATGACCGGACGGGGGGCCTTACCGGCGCGGAAACCCGGGAAGCGGTACTTCTTGGCGGTGTCCTTGTAGGCCTTCTTGATCGCGGCGTCGACGTCGGCGGCCGGGATGGTGACCGTAGCGGTGAGCTTGGCGTCCTTGACGTCAGAAGCGGTGATGTTCAACACGTTCCTCCTCATACTGCCCAGCTTATCTGAGGTGCTGGTACCTTTATGCAACAAGCGTCGCGAGGGCATAAGCCGACGCGGGTGCGTTGGTGCGGGCGAAAGGACTCGAACCTTCACGGGAATCCCACCAGAACCTAAATCTGGCGCGTCTACCAATTCCGCCACGCCCGCATGAGCGCACAGACTAGGAATGATAGCAGATACGAACGACAAGCGCACGCACACGTTTTACAGGCTCACGACCTCACCACGAGTGCGAAAGGCGGGGCGAGTTGCCCCGCCCCGCCCATTACGAC
>DXLT01000231.1:450-2192 GCA_019414555.1 Collinsella sp. | reverse complement strand
AGAGACGCTTGTGCGATGAGCGTTTGCGTGTGGCGACGCGAGCTAGCGTCCGACGTATTAGAAGTCGGCGTTGCCCACGGTGCGCGGGTGCGGCAGGACGTCGCGGATGTTGCCCACGCCGGTGAGGTACATCACCAAGCGCTCGAAGCCCAGACCGTAGCCGGCGTGCTTGCAGGAACCGTAGCGGCGCAGGTCCAGATAGTACTTGTACTGCTCGGGATTCATGCCCAGGTCCTTGATACGGGCCTCGAGCAGGTCCAGGCGCTCCTCGCGCTGGGAGCCACCGATGATCTCGCCGATGCCCGGCACCAGGCAGTCGGCGGCGGCGACGGTCTTGCCGTCGTCGTTCATGCGCATATAGAAGGCCTTGATCTCTGCCGGGTAGTCGGTTACGAAGGTCGGGCGCTTAAAGTGCTCCTCGGTCAGGAAACGCTCGTGCTCGGTCTGCAGGTCGATGCCCCAGCTGACGGGGTAATCAAACTGGTGGCCAGCAGCGACTGCCTGCTCCAGGATCTCGATGGCATCGGTGTAGGTAACGCGGGCAAAGTCGGAGTTTGCCACGTGGTCCAGGCGCTCGATCAGGCCCTTGTCCACAAACTTGTTGAGCATGTTGAGCTCGTCGGGGCAGGTGGCCATAACGTCCTTGAGGACGTACTTGAGCATGGCCTCGGCGTTATCCATGTAGTCGTTAAGGTCGGCAAAGGCCATCTCGGGCTCGATCATCCAAAACTCGGCGGCGTGGCGCGTGGTGTTGGAGTTTTCGGCGCGGAAGGTGGGGCCAAAGGTGTACACGTCGCCAAAGGCCATGGCAAAGTTCTCGGCGTTGAGCTGGCCGGACACGGTGAGGCTCGCGTGCTTGCCAAAGAAGTCCTGGCTCCAGTCGACCTCGCCGGACTCGGTGAGGGGCGGATTTTTGGGGTCGAGCGTGGTCACGCGGAACATCTCGCCGGCGCCCTCGCAGTCACTCGTGGTGATGATAGGGGTGTTGACGTAGACAAAGCCCTGCTCCTGGAAGAAGCGGTGGATGGCCGCAGCCGCGACAGAGCGGATGCGGAACACGGCTCGGAACAGGTTGGTGCGCGGGCGCAGGTGCTGCTGGGTGCGCAGGAACTCGACGGTTGCGCGCTTCTTCTGCAGCGGGTAATCCGGGGCGCTGACGCCCTCGACCTCGATGGAGGTGGCAGAAACCTCGAAAGGCTGGGGCGCATCGGGGGTCAGCTTGACGGTGCCGGTGCAGATGAGGGCAGCCGAGACGTTTTGATGGGCGATCTCGTCGTAGTTGTCGAGCGCCTCGCGGTTCATGACGACCTGCAGGTCGCGGAAGCAGCTGCCGTCGTTGAGCGTAACAAAGCCAAAGTTCTTCATGTCGCGGACGGACTTGACCCAGCCGGCGACGGTGACGGTCTGGCCGCCGAGCGACTCGGCGTCGGCGTAGAGCTGCGCGATTTTGGTGCGGTTCACGTATCCTCCCATAACGGTTGAATGATAGTTATCCATACAGTTCGATATTCTAGCAGCTCGGCTCATTTGGGCTATACAGATAAGGCATTGGCGGGATGGTTTTTCAAACGAAAAGCGCCCGCGGCCAAATGGTCGCGGGCGCTTGACGAGGTGCCTTTTGGCTGTGTGGCGCGGGGCCTGGCTACTTGGTCTTGGCAACCAGCAGCGGATCGCCAAGCTTGACGAGCGGATTGCCGCCGATAAGCGTGCCAGACTCGCCGACGTGGTCGATGCTCTTGAGG
>DXLT01000231.1:0-440 GCA_019414555.1 Collinsella sp. | reverse complement strand
TCGAGCTCGGAGACGATGACGGTCACGATGTCTTCGTGACCAGCGGCCTTAATGGCCTCGCGGTCGAAGCTGATGAGCGGCTGGCCTGCCTTGACCACATCGCCCATCTCGACAAAGCGGGCAAAACCCTTGCCGTTCATTTCCACGGTGCCCAGGCCAACATGGATGAACACGCGAAGACCGTCCTCGGTGATCATGCCAATGGAGTGGTTGGTGACGGTGGTAGCGCCGATGCGGCCGTTGGCGGGCGCATAGATGGTGCCGGTAATGGGCTCGATGCCATAGCCCTGGCCAAGCATGCCCGAGGCGATTGTCTCGTCGGGGACCTCGTTCAGGTTGACGAGCACGCCGTTGACGGGGGCATAGATGACGCCTTCGCGGGTGGCGAAGCTTGCTGCGGGCGGAACGGACGCCTCGCCCGTCGAGGTGAAGGTGGACTT
>DXLT01000230.1:0-2202 GCA_019414555.1 Collinsella sp. | reverse complement strand
TCGCCCGGGCATCTTCTACCGCAAACCTTCCATTTGGTCGGCTATCTATCGGCGCCAGTTCCTCAACGACAATCAGATTCGGTTCCTTCCCACGCCGGGTGCCTCGTATCAGGACGCAGGCTTTAACTTTAAGGTTTGGGCTTGCGCCGAGCGTGCCGCGTTTATTGCGGACCCCATTTTGTGCTATCGCCAGGATAACGAGAAGAGCTCCGTTAATTCGCCCAACAAGGTGTTTTGCGTATGCGACGAATATGCCGAGATGCAGCGCTTTTTGGATGAGCGTCCCGAGCTCAAGGCTCAGCTCCAGGGGATTTTAATGCGCATGAAGGTCGATACGTATCGTTGGAATGACGAGCGTTTGGTCGATGAGCTGCGCGAGCAGTTTTGGCAGAAGGCCTCGCCCGAGCTCAAGGCCGATTGGGATGCTGGTCGCTTTGATCTGTCGCTGTTCGACCCGCGTGGCGAGACCGACTTGCGCCTGATGGTCAAGTCGCCCCGTGCCTATATCGATTCGCGCTTTGACTTTAAGAAGCCTGGCAAGCTCAATACGTTTAAGCATTACTTTAAGATAGGCGGTCTGCCGCTGGTCTGGCGTGTGCTGACGTATCAGCGCACCTACGGCGACAACCCGCACCCCGATGACGTTCCGGTCGCACGGTAGGAGCACTTGACTATGGCTACCCCCAAGATTTCCGTTGTCGTTCCCATCTATAACGTGGAGGAGTGCCTGACCTGGTGCCTGGACTCCCTGCTTGCGCAGGACATGCCCGATTGGGAGGGCGTGCTGGTCAACGATGGCTCGCCGGACGGCTCGCGCGATATTGCGGTTGCCTATTGCGAAAAGGACGCGCGCTTTACGCTGGTTGATAAGCCAAACGGGGGCCTGTCGAGTGCACGTAATGCAGGCATCGCCGCGTCCACGGCGCCTATCGTCGCGTTCTTGGATTCCGACGACCGCTTTACGCCCGATGCATGCCGCGTGATCGTCGATGCCTTTGAGCGCGAGGACTGCGACGTTTTGACCTTTGGCGCGAATCCGTATCCGCTCGAGGCGGGGTATCCGTGGCTTAACTATGTGCTGAGCCCGCGCGATGTGTCATTTGAGGGCTATAGCACCGACCTGCTGTTTAAGGAAGCGTCTCGCCCCTTTGCATGGCGCACCGCCTGCAAGCGTGAGTTTTTGCTGGGCAACGGGATCGTGTTCGACGAAACCGTTAAGTATGGCGAGGACCAGGTCTTCGATTTTGCCGTGTACGGTCGTTCGCATAAGACCGCGCTTATCTCGAACAAGCTGTATGACTACCGCGTGGCGCGCAAGGGTTCGCTCATGGACACCATGCGCTACGACGACGAGACACGTCTGCTGGAGCACGTGAAGATTTACTCCGCGGTGCTGGCTGACTGGCAGCGCGACGGTCTCGATGCTCAGCACGCCGATGACCTGGCATATTTCCTGTGCGATCTTGTGCTGTACGATGCGCTCAGGCTTCTGGGTACGGGCTGCGGCAAGGTGTTTGCTGCCGTTGCCACAGCGCTTGCCGGTTCTGCCGTGGGCAACGATGCTGCGCTCGCACAATGCGCTTCTTCTGTTGCTGCTATGGTGCGTGCGGCGCTTACCAGCAAGGCCACCAATGCCCGTGAGTGCAAAAAGCTCATGTTCGATTACGACGTCTTGAGGTTTGGGCGCTTGGGCGCCTGCAAACGCATGGCAGCGAACGCCCTGGGAAAGCGAGAAGTGTAGATGAGTATCAAGCGTTTGGCACTTTGCCGCAGTCAGGGCCGTCTGTTTGTGCTGCTTCGTTTTGCCGGTCAGGATGTCGCCGCGCTTATTGAGCGGGAGGGTTCTCAAGCGTTTGCCCATGCGACGGCGAGTGGTTCTTGTGTGCCGTCGCTGGTGCTCCCGGTCGATCATGGCCGTGTGCTGGCGCTTTGCCCTTCCGTTTCCGATTACGAGCGCGAGCTCGCCATTTTGGTGCTTCCGTTTTTGGATGGCGCGTCGATGGATGTCGTTTTTGCATCCGGTGGCCAAAGGTTGGGCTCTATTCGCCTCGATAGCCGCGTGGCCAAGCTGGAATCCAAGATTAACTACAAAGCAAAGCCTGCGATGTGTGCGCTCGTTCGCGATGCACAGCGCAGCGAGTGCTGCGGTCGCTATGAGATCGATGCCGTTCGTTATTTACCGGCAGACGCCGGCGCGGTGTG
>DXLT01000023.1:9286-9890 GCA_019414555.1 Collinsella sp. | reverse complement strand
CATGCAGCGTGCGAGCATCAAGGCGGGATTCGAGCGTGCCGTCCGACACATGGATAATGCCGGCACGCTCGAATCCCGCCTTGATGCTCGCACGCTGCATGGGCAGATTGTCCTGATGCGTGTCGATGCGCAGGTGATCGGCACGCTCTTTGGCAAAGGCGAACATCGCAGCCGCGATACCGTGCACGGTGCCGTCGGATGCCACACGGTGCAGCACGGCGTACGGAGTGTCGCTGCGCCACCGACCGTCCTCAATTACGTCATAGCACTCGTCCGGACCCGGTAAAAAGGCAAACGTCGCCACCACGCGACCGTCGACTTCGCACACGTAACTGCCACCAGCGGCAATATCGGCAGCCAGTTGCTCGGCCGAAGGCGTGCCCTCGGGCCACTGCGTGGCGTTGCCATGCGCGCGCATAAAGGCGCGGGCGGCGTCATAGATAGCCATGACGGCGGGAATGTCGGTATCGAGGGTTTTTCTGATCATCACGCGGCGACCTCACGTTTATTGGTATCACTTTGATTGAGCAATGATACCAACGTTTGGAGAGGGGCGCGATGCAGATGGGGAGCAAAAAGCGAGCCGCCTGGTCAAAAGCAAAAA
>DXLT01000023.1:7866-9276 GCA_019414555.1 Collinsella sp. | reverse complement strand
ACGCACTAGACGCCGAGCGCGATGAAGCCTGGCGCTACAAGTCGTGCGAACGCAAAAACCGTTACGACACGCGCGCCGAGGCCGAGGCAGTTATGGCCGACTGCGAAAACCGCGGGCGGCGCGGCCTTGCCTGCTACAAATGCGAATACTGCGGCGGATGGCATCTGACGTCGCACCCCTGGAAATAGACCCCGCATCGGCACGGCGCTGGCGAAGCGCCGGCCATCGCACGCAAGCTACGGGCGCGGCGGCACCAAAACATCGTAGCGAACGGCCTTGCCCGCAAGCTGATAGCTCGGCTTAACGCCGGCAAGCAGCGGCCCCTTCACCGGCCGTTTGATAACGACCTTGCGCGGCCGCACTGCAAGCGCAGCTTTAACCAGCGTCTCCTCATCGGCACACGGCTGTTCCAGATGGTGCAAGAGCTGGAACTTCTTTTTGACCGCCGCGCTCTTGGTGCGCTCAGGAAACATGGGGTCCAGATACACCACGTCGGGAGCCGCGAGCTCATCGCGCTCGACCAGCTCAGCCGTATGGCGAAGGCCGGCAATGCTGTCCTCGCCCGCATGTAAGTGCATGCGCGCCACGGCGGCCGCAAGCGCCGGATCATCTGCCGCGCGATCCAGGGCATCCTGGAGCAGCGCCGCGATCACGCAATCCTGCTCATACAGATCGACGGTAAAACCCGCGGCCGCCAGCAGCAGCGAGTCCTCGCCAAAGCCTGCTGTGGCATCAATCGCCCATGGTTGTTCGATGCCTTTTGTGCGCGCAGCCTTTACCAACAGCTCTTGCTGCAGACGACCCTGCTTGAGCCGTGGAAGCATGCGGCCAAAATCGGCACGCAACTCCATCGTGCCGTCGGTGAGCGTAAGGCCCTCGGACGTCCGCACGAGCTCGAGCCCAGCAGCCCGAGCAACAGAAAAGGGATCGACGACGCCCATGGACACTCCTTAGCAAACAAAACGAATACGTGAGCGCCACCTCAGTTGGCACCCAACCGTCCGTTATTGTCCCACATGCGACATGGTCCACAGCATCCCAATGCAAAGCACAGCCATCAATACCGTGCACACGGCAGCGATCACAGAATCACTCATGCGCCTTCCCAGCGACCGCGGCTCATCCACTTGCTTGACTCCGTACATCATGGCTCCTCCTTCGGTCCAGCTCTTACCATGGCCTCATCATCGCAGCGCCGCGCATGCGCTGCCATCGATTTGACTTACGTCCAGCTTTCCTTTTTGAAAGGTTGAACCGTGCAGGCAAGAGACGCTTTCAGGCGCATGCATCGCCGCGTTGAACTACAATGTGCTTCACCATATGTGCAGCACATAGGGCGCGCCAGGTTGGCGTACTCGTATCGAAAGGACCAGCCATGAGCTTCACTCGCAAGACTCTCAAAATCCTTGC
>DXLT01000023.1:669-7766 GCA_019414555.1 Collinsella sp. | reverse complement strand
GGGCAAACTCGCGCTCGTTAAAGGGGGCAAAGAGCTCGGTCACCATATCGAAGGCACCATCGGCCACGGGGATATCCTTCATGTTGGCCACGAAGTAGGTCGCATCGCCGCGCTTGGCGGCAAGGCGCACCATCTCTTTACCCAGGTCAAAGCCATAAGCATCCACGCCCGGTACCGCGCCCATGGCACTGGTGTAGTAGCCCTCGCCGCAGCAAATATCGAGCAGCGTCATGGGGCCATTCGCAGACGTTGCACGCCCAGACACCTGCTCGCGCACCAGCTCGACCATTGCGTCGCACAACGGCGCATAGTATCCGCGGTTCAGAAAGTCACGACGGCTGCGCGCCTGCGACTTGGGATCGCCCATGGAGTCGCCGCTCTTGGACGAGCGCAGCAGATACAGATAGCCCTCGCGCGCACGGTCAAATCGATGTCCGCCCGCGCATGCAGCACCGCGCTCGTCGTCCACCAATGGCTTATGGCAAACGGGACACAACAACATGGCAACTCCTTAGCGCGAACAACACAACGCCCACCATTGTCGCACGCCTCCCCCGCCTCGTCATTGGGGACGTTCTTGTTCGACTAGTCATTTAAGAACGTCCCCAATGACTAGTCTGAAGGAGTGTCCCCAACTGCCGGCAGAAAAGGAACGTCCCTAAGTGCCGACTAGTCGATTAGGAGTATCATCGTCTGCGCAAATAAGCACGAAAGAGCATATTAGAGATTGAGAGCGTATGGCAGACACCGCATCTAAGCACATTGACATGACCACCGGCTCGCTGTGGCGCAATATTCCCCTGTTCGCCTTCCCCGTGGCCGCCACGAGCATCTTGGAGCAGCTATCGAACCTCATCGCCACGGTCATCATCGGTAACTTCTCGGGCGACCAGGGAACCCTCGCCATGGCGGCGGTCGGCTCCAATGTTCCGCTTACCAGTCTTATGCTCAACCTGTTTATTGGCATGTCGCTTGGCTCCAACGTGGTCATCGCCAACGCTATCGGCCGCAACGATCAGAACATGGTCAAACGCGCCGTCCATACCTCGATTCTTATGGCACTTGTGGGCTTTGTCGTCATCGCACTGGGCGAGATCTTTGCCGAGCCCATGCTCGCCGCGCTCAACGTTCCCGCCGAAACCATGCCGCTCGCTTCGCTCTACCTACGCGTCTTTTTGCTCAGCATGCCCTCGATCTTGCTTTACAACTTTGAGGCCGCGATCTTCCGCTCCGTCGGCATCACCCGCATGCCGCTGCAGGCGCTTGCCGTGTCCACCGTCCTCAACATTGGCCTGGACCTCATCTTTGTCCCCGTACTCCACTGGGGCGTCGCGGGCGTCGCCATCGCCACCGCCATCGCCTACACCGTCAGCGCCGCTACGCTCTTTATCCGCCTGCTCAAGACCGACTCCGTCGTCCGCGTCACCCCGCGCGACCTGGCTATCGACCCCGTCGCCCTCAAGCGCATCGTCAAGATCGGCCTGCCCGCGGGCATCCAGAGCGCCGTCTTTGCCGTCGCCAACATCATCATCCAGTCTGCTATCAACAGCCTGGGCACCGAGGTCATGGCGGCATCGAGCGCCGCTATGAGCTTGGAGTACGTATGCTACAACCTGCTCAACAGCTTTAGCCAGGCTTGCACCACCTTTGTGGGACAAAACCACGGTGCCCGCCAGATCGACCGCTGCACCAAAACGCTCAAGGTCTGCCTGGTCGAAGGCGGTATCGTTGCACTCACCACGATTGTCGTCATTGTCGGCCTGGGGCGCGAGATCTTGTCGCTGTTCAACAGCGATCCCAACATCGTCTCGATCGGCTATATCCGCGTGTGTTCGATCTTCCCGGCGTACGCCTTTAGCATGTTCTACGAAAACATGTCCGGCTACCTACGCGGCTTTGGTATCTCGCTCACGCCCGCCCTCATCACCATGATCTGCGTCTGCGGCATCCGCTTCTATTGGGTGTTCTGCGTGTTCCCGCACTTCCGCACCTTTGCGAACATCATGATGGTCTACCCCATCAGCCTGGGCACCACGGCGTTCTTTATGGTCGTGGCGGTACTACTTTGCCACCCGGCACGCACCTATCGCGCCACCCAAGCCAAAGCGACAGCCCGCTAAACACCGCACTCAAAGCCACGCCAGTCATTAATTGACAATATGCGAGCTCATATAGTCGATAAAGCGCCTCGTGGCGATAGGCATGGTATCCCAGCTGCGCCAAGCTGCCACTACGTCGCGCGAGGGAGCATGCACGATGGGTCGCACACGAATATCGGCTCGCATGCCCTCCACAGTACGACGGTAGAGCATGCTCACGCCTAGGCCCTCCTCCACCATCGCCATGATGGTGTAGTCGTCAGTCACCTCACTCGTCACGTGCGGCGACAGCCCATGTGTCGCAAATGCATCGAGCACCAGGCTCTGTTCGCCCTCATCCAGCAGCACAAACGGCTCGGACGCTAGGTCGGCAAGCGTCACCTTTTCCTTTGCTGTCAGCGGGTGCGCAGTCGGTAACAGCGCCACCAGTTCGTCGTGATAGACCACGCGCTTCTCGAGCCCTGCGGTAAACCCACGCGCCGTAAAGCAAAAGTCAACCACGCCATCGTGCACCCACTGGGCGTTGCGCGTGTAATCGCCCTGCTTGAGGGTAAAGCGTACGCCCGGGTGCAGCGTACCAAAGTCGCGGATCACACGCGGCAGCACGGTACGGCTCACGTTGGTAAACGTCGCGATGCGAATATCGGTCGACGAAAGCCCCAGCAGCTCCTGGCGCTTGCCCTCGAGCTCGGCCTCGGCGGTCACAATCTGGCGCAGGTACGGCAGATACTGCTTGCCATCGCGCGTAAGCGAAACGCCCTGCTTTCCGCGCTCGATAAGCGTGGTGCCCAGCTCGCGCTCGAGCGCCTTGACGGCCTGGCTCACCGCACTTTGCGTATAGCCCAACTCGTCCGCCGCGCCCTTAAGACTGCCGCGATCGACCACCATACAAACAATCTGATACCGCGATGCCATCGTGCCTCCACATCAATGCAGCCGTAAAACGTTTTGCCAGCGCTTTTCCTAATGACATTAGCATTTCTTAATCATACTGAAGATACATTCGCTTTACTACATCCACATCTGGGAGCAGAATCCTTTTTACGAAACCGTTCTGTAACAAAAGGAGTCCCATGGATCGCAAAAAAGCAATCGCGCTCTCATTTTCCGTTCCCGTCGCATGGGGCTTTTCGTACCCCCTCATGAAGATCGGCATGGACAGTATGAACGCCACGAGCATCGTTGCGCTGCGCTGCATCATCGCCTTTGTGGCTTGCCTGCTGCTCTTCCACAAGCGCGCTTTCCGCATCAACCGCGACCTTATGGTCCGCGCTGCCATCATCGGCGCCATTATGGCAACCGAACTCACCTGCATGTGCCTGGGCTCCAGCCTCACCTCCGCCTCCACCGCCGGCTTTTTGCAGAGCCTGACGGTCGTGATCGTGCCGTTTGCCAACGCCGCCCTGCTGCGCCGTGCCCCCGAACGCAAAGTGCTCGTCGGCACCGCCATCGTCACCTGCGGTATGTTGCTGCTCTCGGGCGCCGACTTCACCAGCCTGAACCCGGGCGCGCTCATCATGCTGCTCTCCGCCTTTGTCTATGCCGGCCATATCATTGTGGCGAAGCGCTTTGTCGAAGATGTCGACCCGCTGGCCCTGGGCGTTTGGCAGCTGGGCTTCGGCTGCTTATTCTCGGGTATCGCCGCATTCACCTTTGGCGGTTTCACGCTTCCCGGCACGCCGAGCGAGATTGTCGTTGTCGTCGCGCTCGCACTCATCTGCTCTGCCTATGGCTTTATCACCCAAACGCTCGTGCAGCCCCACGTGCCTGCCGAGACCACCGGCTTCGCTTTCTCGCTCGAGCCGGTCTGCTCTGCCGTCTTTTCGTTCTTCCTGGTCGGCGAGGTCCTGAACCCCATCGCCTTCTTTGGCGCCACCCTCATCCTCACCGGCGTCATGGTGGCAACCGTCGAGCTTCCGCGCCTCCGTGCACATGGACAGGCCCCGTATGGCAGGAGCGCCCGAGCGCGTCTCGTAGACCCCGTTCTTCATACAGCCGTGTCATAAAGGCAACCGGTGCGCCTTTACAATAGATGCCAACAGAGCATCTACCATAAAGGAGCCCCATGGACACCGCAACCCGCGACCACAACATAGCAACTTGGTTGGGCGATGCGCCGCAGCCGGTACGTGACACTACGAACCAGCTGCTCGAGCGCATCGCCCTTTTGCGTGCCGAGCAGACTATCTACCCGGCACAAGACGACATCCTCAATGCCCTCGCCTACACGCCGGCCGACCAGGTCAAAGTTGTCATCTTGGGTCAGGACCCTTATCACGGTCCCAATCAGGCCATGGGACTGTCGTTCTCGGTCCCCGCAACGCAAACCAAGTTGCCGCCGAGCCTGCGCAACATTTATAAGGAACTCAAAGCCGATCTGGGTTGCCCCATTCCCGCCACGGGAGACCTAACACCATGGGCACAACAGGGCGTCCTGCTCCTCAACACCACGCTCACCGTGCGCGAGCATGCCGCGAACTCGCACGCCAAACTGGGCTGGAGCACCCTGACCGACTACGTTATCGAACGCTGCTGCCAGCTGCCCCAGCCGGTAGTCTTTTTGGCATGGGGTCGCTTTGCCCAGCAGATGGTCGAAGGCAAGCTCGCCGCAATCGGCGCGGGCAAAGCAACCGGCAAGTTCTGCCTGGCCTCTACGCACCCCTCGCCGCTTTCGGCCAACCGCGCCACGGCAGAACTCCCTGCTTTTATGGGATCGCGTCCCTTCTCGGCAGCCAATCGGCTACTCGAACAACACGGCTCGACCCCCGTCAACTGGACTTGCCTCAGCTAAAAATCGATACATCAAAAACGCGCCCGACGGCTTTCCATCGGGCGCGTTTCCTATTCGGGCCAAATAAATTGTGTGCGGCCGGCCTCGCCGCCATCGATCAGCAGGCTCTGCCCGGTCATAAACCGGTTGGTCACGCCCACAAAGTAGATCCACTCGGCGATCTCTTGGGCGGTGGCCCAGCGTTTAAGCGGCGTGAGCTCCATAATCTGGTTCCACAGGTGTTCGTCTTCCATCACGCAACGGTTGAGCGGCGTGATGACGCCACCCGGGTCCACACTGTTGGCGATGGCCTGCGGCGCCAGACGGTTTGCAAGGTTCTTGGTGTAGGCGATAACGCCGCCCTTGCTGGCAGCATAGGCAGGAAACTCCGATCCCGTATGTCCGCTCGCCGACCCCACATTGACCACGGATTTGATAGCCAGTGTCGGCTTGGCGGCAAGCCCCTCCCCCACAAAGGCGTAGTGCTCGGTCACGTTGATGGTGCCACGCAGGTTGGCAGCAATATCGTCGGCCGAATCCTGCGTACCAGCAACGTTCACGATTACCTGGGGTTCAAGGTCGCCTGGAAACGAGTCAGGCTCGCGGACATCAACGATCAGATGGCGGTAGCGCTCGTGTTCGATCGCCGCCGGCAGCAGATCAAAGCCCTCGACCTCGTGGCCCTCGTCCAAAAAGCGCTGCACGCACGCGGCTCCGATACCGCCCGAAGCGCCCGTGATCAAAACCCGCATACTTGCTCCTTAGGCGGTTGCGTGGCGCTCGAGGTACTCGGAACCCACATTCTCGCGCTCCCAGCCGCGCACGACCTTGTAGCCCACGGGGCTCAGGAAGACCTCGCACAGCAGCTCGGCGACAGCGCCGGTCAGCGAACACATAAGGACCTGCACCCAGGTCCAACCAAAGAACGTGTGGCTCACCACAATGGCAAAGACCAGGTTGTCGATAAACTGGCCAACACCCGTGGACACATAGGAGCGGAAGGCAAAGCTCGCAAAATTATTCTTTTTGAGCATGCGGCCGAGCGACTGGTTGAGCGTGGAGTTAACCACGGCAGAGACGAGCATCGCCAGCGAAGAGCCCAGCACCACGTACCAGGTGCCACCGATGGTAGCGTTAAGGGCAGTGTTAACCTCGATCATGCCCGTGTCGTAGTAGGCGCCCCACATACCGGGCGTGAGCGAGCATGCCCAAAAGCACAGGCTCACGGCCAGGTTGACCAGCAGCGCGAGGATAGAGATTTTGATGGATGCCTTGGCGCCAAAGCGCTTACAGATCATGTCCTGGCACAAAAACGAAACCCAGCTCACCACAAAGCCGCAATCGAGTGCCAGATACGGCAGGCTGATGAGCTCTTTGTTGGCCAGCAGGTTCATCATGATGACGCTCACGAAAAACAGCGAAACCGTTGCCGCGGGAATGCTCCGCAACAGGACCTTGTAGTCCTCCATGACCTTCTTGATCATTATGTACTCCTTTGGTTTTAGGTTTAACGAGCAGGATATCGGACCCGAACTGCTCGGACGCCCCGGTCTTGAGACGACGGTGGGTATGATAGCCGCTCACGCGGCATCAGGCAAGCAAATGGCGCGGCAGCCCCGCAGGGCCACCGCGCCGATGCGTTAAAAGGCCACGTTGCCAAACTCCGACAGGATAAGGTCGGGGTTGTGGTCGGTTGCCCAATCCACGTTCCACGGGCTCGTGAACAGCAGCAGCTTACCGCCGCGCATGTCCTCGACGCGCAGGGTGTCGCGCGTGAGCGAAAGGCCCGGGATATCGATGGTGTCGGGGTCGTTCTGAATCCAGCGGATGTCCGTATAGGGCAGTGGCTGGCGACGAACCTCAACACGGTACTCGGCCTTGAGGCGGCGCTCGAGTACCTCAAACTGCAGCACGCCGACCACGCCCACGATGACGCTCTCCATGCCGGCACCCAGCTCGCGGAAGATCTGGATGGCGCCCTCCTGGGCAAGCTCCTCCATGCCCTTCACAAACTGCTTGCGCTTGAGCGTGTCGACCTGCGTAATGCGAGCAAACATCTCGGGGGCAAACGTCGGGATCTGCGGATACTGCACGTGGCGCTTGCCGGAGCACACGGTGTCGCCGATGCTAAAGATACCCGGATCGAACAGGCCCACGATATCGCCCGCGTACGCCTCGTCCACGATGGCGCGGTCGTCGGCCATCATCGAGGTGCCCGTCGCCAGCTT
>DXLT01000023.1:0-659 GCA_019414555.1 Collinsella sp. | reverse complement strand
GCTTGAGCTTGCGGTTGCCCTGCACGTGGAAGGCGTCCATGCCGCGCTCGAACTTGCCCGAGCAAATGCGCACAAAGGCGATGCGGTCGCGGTGGTTCTTGTCCATGTTGGCCTGGATCTTAAAGACAAAGCCGCTAAAGTCGTCACGGCAGGGATCGACCGGCTCGCTGGTGAGCGTATCGGTATAGGCGCGCGGCGTCGGGGCAAGGCGCAGGAACTCCTTGAGGAAGGGCTCCACGCCAAAGTTGGTGAGCGCCGAGCCAAAGAACGCCGGGCTCAGCTTGCCGCAGGCCACGGCATCCAAGTCGAGCTCGTCGCCGGCACCATCGAGCAGCTCGATGTCGTCCATCAGGTTCTTATGGTTCTCCTCGCCGATAAGCTCATCCATGGCGGGATCGCCCAACTCGGCCTCGACCTCGGCGACCTTCTTGGTGGCGTTGGCGTGGCCGTCGCCCTCAAAGGCGATAACGCGACGGGTCTGGCGGTCGAACACGCCGCGGAAATTGCGACCGCTGCCGATCGGCCAGTTCATGGGATACGTATTGATACCCAGGACGTTCTCAATCTCTTCCATGAGCTCAAACGGATCGCGAGCCTCGTGATCGAGCTTATTCACAAAGGTGAAGATGGGAATATGGCGCAGCGTACAGACCTTAAAG
>DXLT01000229.1:0-2209 GCA_019414555.1 Collinsella sp. | reverse complement strand
GGCCAGGACCTCGTCCGCGCCGGCACAAACCAGATGCTCCAGGTCGCCGAGAGAACCCTCGGGACCCATGCCGACCAGTGCCACCAGACGGCAACCGCGCGCATCGGCAAGCTCGCGGCCCTTGCCCATAAGCTCATAGGCAACGGGAGTCACTGTATCGTGCTCGTCGGTCTGAGCGAATACCCAAATGTCTCGATACGCATCAAGGTCCACCGCACCAGCGGCCTCATCACGCTCGATCGAGATAGCGTTGACAGGGCAGGCGTCGACGCACCCACCGCATAGGATGCAGCCGTCGGTTACGTGGGCGCATCGGTTGGGTCGCTCGCCTTCCACTACGATGCCGCCCGAAGCACAGGCGCGAACGCAGCGACCGCAGCCGATACAGGCTTCGCTATCGATAATCAGTCCGCTCATCTACGCCATCCCCTCGATAATCTTGGCAAGCTTTGCCGCCTGCTCGGACGCCGTCCCCTCAACGGCCTCGCACGTTTGGTCACGGTCGGGCACAAACGAGCGCACGACCTGTGTCGGCGACCCGGCAAGACCGCAACGCGCGGGGTCGGCGTTCACGTCGGCGGCACTGACCACGCGCACGTCCGCCTCCTCCGCCGCGCGAATACCGGCAATACTCGGCATACGCAACTGGCCAATCTCCTTGGCAGTCGTCATCGCGCACGGCATCTCAAGACACACCGTCTCCTCGCCGGCATCGCATCCGTGAACGAGCGCCAGCGAGCCACACGTCGTAAAGCCCGCGCTTTGCACGCAGCTCACGTCGGTCACGCAGGGAATCTCAAAGGCACCGGCAAGCTCGGGACCAATCTGGGCCGTATCGCCATCCACCGCCATCTTGCCGCAGATGAGCAGATCGAAGTCCTCGTCGAGCGCCTCGATGCCGCATTTGAGAGCATAGGTGGTCGCCAGGGTATCGGCACCCGCAAAGGCGCGATCGGTCAGCAACAGCGCGTCGTCGGCACCTCGAGCGATGCAGTCGCGCAGCAGCAACTCGGTCGCGGGGATGCCCATCGACACCACCGTTACGCGCACGTCCATGCCAAAGCCGATAAAGTCGTCTTTCAGCGCCAGCGCGCATTCCAAAGCGCTCGCATCAAAGGGATTAATGACCGCTTGCTTGCCATCGCGCACGATGGTATTGGTCTTGGGGTCCATCTTGACCTCGGTGCTGCCCGGCACGGCCTTGACGCACACCACCATATGGAAATCGCTCATCTTCACGCGCCCCCTTTCTGGACGAGCTCATCCAAGAGCTTCTCCGAAAACAGGTTGCCGCGACCCAGCTGCCCGTCGGGATCGAGCTGGAGCTTGAGCCGCGCCGACTCGACCATGGCCTCGTGACCGTACATCGTCTCTAAGAAGCCCGCCTTGATCTTGCCGACGCCGTGCTCGGCAGAAACGGCACCGCCCATGGCCGTGACCTCGGAAGCCCACTGGGCAAAGAGTTCTCCACCGCGACGGTAGTCTTGCGCATCGCGCGGCAAAATGTTCACATGCAGATGGTTGTTACCGATGTGCCCCCAGGCAGCAGATTCAAGCCCGCTTTCGGCCAGTGTGCGGCGATAGAGGGCCACGACATCGGCAAGGCGTGCATTGGGCACCGACATATCCGAACCCAGTTTGGTGATGATGGGATCCGTGCGGCGACGCTCGTCGATAAGCATGTTGACGCTCTCGGGCACCGCGTGGCGGAAGAACCGCTGGCACTCGCGATCGACCTCGGTGCGCGCGACCCATGTCGCATCGTCGCGGCCACCCGCAAACTCGAGCACCCATCCCAGGTGGTACAGTTCCTCGGTCGCCTGGGCCTCGTCATCGCAGTCGAGCTCCACGTAGACACAGACCTTGGCCTCTTTGTCGAGCGCCGGCAGCGAGGCAAACGCCGTCGACTGCTCGCGCTGGCGACGTAGAATATCCAGGGCGCCAGCGTCGAAGTACTCGATGGCAGCCGCATGGGACAGGACGGGACGCACGGAATCGGTAAAGGACACGGCCTTGTCTTCGCTATCGAAAAAGCAGCTCACACCCCAAACGACCGCAGGCGCCGCCTGCAGGGCAATCTCGAGCTCGGTGATAACGCCGAGCGTGCCGCAAGCACCGATAAAGAGGTCGATGGCGTCCATTTCGTCCGCAACGAAATAGCCTGAGGCATTTTTTGTTTTGGGCATGGTATAGCCGGGAAGATCGAGCT
>DXLT01000228.1:0-2230 GCA_019414555.1 Collinsella sp. | reverse complement strand
AGCGGTCGGCGGGGCCATTGTGGCTCTTGACAGCGGATTGGGTCATATGAGCGAACGGGCCGCATTCGGAGCAAGACGACGCCGCAGGTAGAGAACGGACAGCGAGCGGGCCGCATTTGAGACAAGGTGACGTGAAACGAAAGGGCGCTGACCTTCTGGTCGCGCCCTTGAAGTTGAACGTCAGATTGTCCAAATGCGGCCCGCGCAGCGTCGAGCCGTTACACGGGTTGGTAAACCCGCGTAACTACCTACTCCCGTGCTCCGTACTGCTCGTAGTAGGCGTCGATGGCGGTCTTGAGCTCGTCATCGATGACAACCTTGCCGTCGATCTCGTGGTTGTAGAGGGTCTCGACGACCTCGGCCATGGAGACGATGCTCGCGACGGGGAAACCGTACTTGGCCTCGATCTCCTTCTGCGCGGTGGTCACGCCACCCTTGCCGACCTCCATGCGGTTGAGGGACACGATCAGGCCCTTAATCTCGACATCGGCAGCAGCCTTAACCTTGGGATAGGACTCGTCGATGGACTTGCCGCTGGTGGTGACGTCCTCGACCATGACCACGCGGTCGCCGTCCTTGGGCTCATAACCCAGCAGGTTGCCCTTATCGGCACCGTGGTCCTTGGCCTCCTTGCGGTCGCAGCAGTACTTGACCTCCTTGCCGTACAGCTCGTGGTAGGCAATGGCGGTCACGACGGCCAGCGGAATGCCCTTGTAGGCCGGTCCAAACAGCACGTCGAAGTCGTCGCCAAAGTTATCGTGAATGGCCTGGGCGTAATACTCGCCCAGCTTCTTGAGCTGATAGCCCGTCACGTAAGCGCCGGCGTTCATAAAGAACGGGGACTGACGGCCGCTCTTGAGCGTAAAGCTGCCGAACTTAAGAACGTCGGACTCAACCATAAACTTGATGAACTCTTGCTTGTAAGCCTCCATGCGGGCTCCTCTCGTAATTGCGTACGTGCTCTTCAGTTTAGCGCAGGCGAGGCGTCGATGTGGGCGTGCTTTGAGGCCACATCCCCCCGTTAGAGTAAGGAACTGGGCGGCGGCTCATACGCTAGTCCTTGGGCGTCCAGGACCAGAAGAAGTTGATAAGGGCCACGCGCGAGGCGGTGCCGGTCTTCTTGTTGATCGAGGAAATGTGACGATAGAGCGTGGAACGCGAAAGAAAGAGCGTTGTGGCGATGTCCTGAACGCTCTGGTCCGAAACGACCAAGACCTCAAGAATATCGCGCTCGCGCTCTGTAAGCCCAAAGGTGGCGACGAAGGCATCAAGGCGTTCATCGGACGTGAGCTCCGCTGCTTCCACGGGCTCGGAGTCGGAGCATGTGGGCGCAAGATCCCCACCAAGATCGTCGGTGGCAAGCGGCAGGCCATCCTGCATCACGGCATCATCGGCTCGTTGCCCCAACTGCCCCAGCAGCGTAATCGCAATGCCCACAAACATCACGAGCGCCGCACCGACCGCAGCCAGCACGTTTTGACTCGAGATAATCGCCACCGCCGGCGCCGTCACGAGCATCGAGCACACGTTGTTGACGACGCGACCCATGCACGGCCAAAAATATGACCAGCGCGCATAGAGCGAGACGGCGGCATATTTTGTGGTAAAGAACACCACGAAAAAGCCCGAGCCCAGATAAAAAATGATCGTGGCAGCGAGCTCGTTGCCACCATTGCCGTCGACGATGAGCACAAAGAACGAAAGCGTGGACAGTATGGCGGCACATGTCATGCCGATATTCATATACGAGCGGCCGTGCAGGTCAAATAGTGCGCCAGCGACCAACGAGCTCACGACAAGCAGCAGGCGCGGCCAATCGCCCAAATCGACGGCTCCGACAGCATGCAAGGTCGTGAAGCCCGCGTTGAGAGCGGCGAATACGCTGGAAAGATACGCCGTCGCCACGGTCAGGCGAACTACGGCGCGACGGAATGCCGCCTTTGCCTCGGGATCGTCATGCCACTTGGCGCCATATTCCAGAGCATCTACCGAAAGCCCGGCGGCACTGGATTCAAAGTTGGGGTCGGACTCGTCGCGCAGCTTGGCGCGTCGGACACCGTGGAGCAACGCCACCTGCGCGATCGCACAGA
The DNA here is from genome assembly GCA_019414555.1 of Collinsella sp. Lineage (GTDB taxonomy): Bacteria > Actinomycetota > Coriobacteriia > Coriobacteriales > Coriobacteriaceae > Collinsella. The sequence goes on along the minus strand of DXLT01000228.1, from coordinate 140 downwards.
CGACCAGAACAGCCTGCTGAGGAATACCGACAGGCATCGCCATGTGGTTGATCACCTGTACCAGAACGCCCATGGCATAGGAAAGTGCGGCGGCGCGCGCCAGGCAGGGCGTCTGCGCAAAACGCCGCGCAAGATTGGCA
>DXLT01000227.1:0-2239 GCA_019414555.1 Collinsella sp. | reverse complement strand
TTCCCGCGGGCATGGGCGCCCCCATGTTCGACGGCATCGAGAACCGCATCGCGCAAATCGCGTTTGGCATTCCCGCCGTAAAGGGCGTGGAGTTTGGCATGGGCTTTGCCGTGGCCGCCATGCGCGGCAGCGAAAACAACGATCCGTATCGCATCGATGCAGAGTCGGGCGAGATCGAGGTTGAATCCAACAACGCCGGCGGCATCCTGGGCGGTATTTCGACCGGCGCGCCCGTCATGTGGCGGATGGCCGTAAAGCCGACGCCCTCAATTGGCCGCGAGCAGCAGACCGTAGACATGGACGCCATGGAAAATGCCGAACTCTCGGTGCACGGCCGTCACGATCCCTGTATCGTCCCCCGAGCTGTCCCCGTAGCTGAAGCAGCCGCAGCGCTGGCCATCTGGGATGCCCTCCTCGAGGACGCAGGCCAGCTCTAACCCGACTCACCTGAGTTGCCCGTCAACTCTGCCATTACGCGAAAGGGGCCTCCATGGACCTTGCCGATATTCGCCAGACCATCGATGGCATCGACACCACGCTCCTAAACAGCTTTGTCGAGCGTATGGACATTGCCACCGAGGTCGCCAAATCAAAGATCGAGATGGGCAAGGCTGTCTTTGACCCCGCCCGCGAGCGCTCCAAACTCAACAACCTCGCCAGCCGCGCGCCCGAGCGCTACGAGGCGCAGACCATCACCCTGTTCCGTCTCCTCATGAGCATGAGCAAGGCCGAGCAGCAGCGCTACATCAACGAACTCAAGGGCATCACTGTCTCGCAAAAGGCCCACGCCACGGCTGCAGCCTCCGACACGCCCTTCCCTCAAACTGCCACCGTCGCTTGCCAGGGCGTTGAGGGCGCTTACAGTCAAATCGCCGCGTGCAAGCTCTTCGACGTGCCCGACATCGCGTTTTTCGAGACCTTCGAAGGCGTTATGCGCGCTGTGCGCGACGGCTTCTGCGAGTTTGGCGTACTGCCCATAGAAAACTCCACCGCCGGCTCGGTCAACGCCGTCTACGACCTGCTCGCCCAGTTCGACTTCCACATCGTGCGCTCGCTTCGCCTCAAGATCGACCACAACTTGCTCGTCAAGCCCGGCACCAAGCTCGCCGACGTGCGCGAGGTCTACAGCCACGGCCAAGCCATTGCCCAGTGCGCCGGCTTTATCGAGAACCACGACCTGCACGCCACCAAGTACCCCAACACCGCCATGTCGGCCGAGATGGTCGCCAGCTCCGAGCGCACCGATGTTGCCGCCATCGCATCGCGCAGCTGCGCGGCACTCTATGGCCTGGAGGTGCTGGAGCCCAACATCCAGGACTCGGACAACAACTACACGCGCTTTGTCGTCATCAGCCGCGAGCCGCGCGTCTATCCCGGTGCCAACCGTACCTCGCTCATGATCACCACGGCCAACGAGCCGGGCGCCCTCTATCGCGTGCTCGAGCGCTTCTACGCACTCAACATCAACCTCATCAAGCTCGAGAGCCGTCCCATCCCCGGGCACGACTTTGAGTTTATGTTCTACTTTGACCTGGACTGCCCCTTTGGCAGTAAGGCCCTCGGCAACCTGCTCGATTCCATCGACGACGTGTGCGAGAGCTTCACCTACTTTGGCAGCTACACGGAGGTGCTCTAGATGACCGATACCGCCGCAACCCGTCCCTACGGCGTGCTGGGCCGTGTGCTGGGCCACAGCTACACCCCGACCATCTACAAGGAGCTCGCTGGGCTCGAGTACGTGCGTTTTGAGCGCGAGCCCGAGGACCTCGCGGCCTTTATGATGGGCGACGAGTGGGAGGGCACCAACGTGACCATCCCCTACAAGCGCGCCGTCATGGAGTATCTGAACGAGCTGAGCCCGCTCGCCGAGCGCAGGGGCAACGTCAACACCATCACGCGCCTACCCGACGGCCGCCTACGCGGCGATAATACTGACTACTTCGGTTTTCAGTGCCTGGTCGAGGAGCTGGGTGTGGAGGTTGCCGGCAAGAAGGCTCTCGTACTCGGCGCCACTGGCGGCGCCGGTACCACGGCAAGTATGGTGCTGGAAGACCTGGGCGCCATCGTTGTGCCCGTGGGTCGCACGAGCGAGGTTAACTACGACAACATCGCGCAGCAGTCCGACGCCGCCCTGCTCGTCAGCTGCACACCTGCCGGCATGTTCCCCCATTGCCCCGACGCGCCTTGCACGCTCGAAGGGCTCGATGCGCTCGAAGGCGTTATCGACATTGTCTACAAC
>DXLT01000226.1:0-2286 GCA_019414555.1 Collinsella sp. | reverse complement strand
GTGGTGGGCCGCGGCATTGGCTCCAAGAAGAATCTGCCCCTGATGCGAAGGCTCGCCGAGGCTCTGGGAGCCGAGCTTGGTTGCACGCGACCTGTCGTGGAGGCCGGCTGGTTGGAGTATCACCATCAGATTGGCCAGACCGGCGTATCGGTTTCGCCCAAGCTTCTCGTGAGTATCGGTGTTTCGGGCGCCATCCAGCATCTTGCCGGCATCGGTGGGGCGGAGTGCATTATCGCCATCAACGAGGACCCGGATGCCCCCATTTTCGGTGCTGCCCAGTACAAGGTTGTTGGGGACGCCGTCGAGGTCGTCGAGGAGCTGCTGGCCCAGCTTGAGCGCTAGGCGCGCGCCAGCCAGTCGCGCATCTCGTCCTTTAGGCGGCTCCAAGTTGCCTGCGTGGCGGGGTCGGTAAAGGGCTGTGTAATGCCAAAGGGCGCGTCGAGCAGGCGGTGGATATCACCCTGTTCGCGCGCCAGCGCACGGCTTGCCGGATAGACGAGCTCAAACATAAAGCAGATAAGCCCCACCAAGAAGTCGGCGGGCTCATCGCGCTCATCGCGCGCGACGCAGCGGTGCTCGTCAAAGGCGGTAAGCGCCGGTGTCGAGAAGTGGCTGGCGAGAAACGTGTCCTCATCCACCTTGAGGACGGTGTCGACGGTGCTGTCGGCGATGGTGCGCATAATGTCGATCTTGTCACCATCGCGCACGATATCGCAGAAGCTCCGCGTGCGCACGTCGAGCCGCGCGGGTAGGCGGAAATCGCTGTGATAGGCAATGCTCGCTCGGATGAGCTCATCTTCTGCCGGGTCATCGATAAAGTCGCGGATGCTCGTTACGGCGGGTGCATCGGCGGGATTCTCGCCAAAGAGGACCTCGATGCCCAGCGCCGCATGGCTCATGCTCTCGGCGTCCTTAAAGGTGTCCCAGCGTCGCAGCTGCTCAAAGCGGCCCATATCGTGTAGCAGGCCGCAAAGCCATGCCAGGTCAATATCTTCTGACGACCAGCCCTGCTCGCGCGCTACGGCATCGCACGCCTCGGCCACGTGGTACGTATGCTCGATTTTGAGCGCGATGCGTGGGTTGGTGGCGTCGTAGGCATCGGTGTAGCTTTTGAAGGCCGCGCGCGCCCGGTCTCGATCGATAGCTGTCATAATGACTTCCTAAAAAGTTGTGTCTTTCGATCCGGTGGCAATTGTAGGTGAACTCGGTTGCTGTCGGATGATGATTCTGCCGTGTCGCTACATGCGGTTCGGAGACCTTGTCAGGATGAGAAGCGTATGGTGCTCAAAATCGTTAGAACCGTCTGGCCAGTGATGCTTACCTATGTTGCAATAGGCGCGCCGTGCGGAATGATCATGGGGCAGACGGGAATGGAGCCCTGGATGGTCTTTGCCCTGAGCAGCACGTTTGTGACGGGCAGCGGTCAGTTTATGATCTGCAATCTTTGGCTGGCGGGCGTACCGGCGCCTTCGATTATCGCGAGCGTTGCCGCCATCTCCTCGCGTTTTGCGCTTTACTCGGCATCGATCGCGCCGCATCTGACGGGTGCCTCGAAGCGTCAGACGCTGGCTGTTGCCGCGACACTTACCGAGGAGGCATATGGCATCTCGCTTGCCAAGTTGGTTGAAGGGGAGGATTGGGGTCCGCTCGAGTCTTTTGTGCTCAACGCGATCCTCATCGCGACATGGGGCGTTTCGTGCACGATGGGCGCCGTTGTCGGCACTGTTGTCGATGTTTCCACCGCTATTGCGGGCTTTGTCTGCACATCGCTTTTTATCTACCTGCTCTTTTCGCAGCGACTGTCGCGCGGCAATGTCGTAGCTGCCGGTTTGGCCGCAGTGTCCGTCGCCATATGCAAGTTCTTGGGGTGGACGAATATCGCCGTGCCTGCAAGCGTGCTCGTCGGCGTTGCCGCGGCGCTTGTGTGCGATGCTCTCGCCGAAGGAAGGGATGCTCGCGATGCCCGTTAATGAGTTTTTGGTCCTGTGGCTGTCGTCGTGGGCGGCCATCGCATTTTTCCGCATTGCCCCGGCGTTCGCCTTGCGCGGGCGGACCCTGTCGCCCCGCATTACCGAGGCCCTGGGCTATATCCCGCCCGCTGCCTTTGCCGCGCTGGTCGCCAACGACTTGGTGAGCCCCGGCGCGTTCGACGCGGGACTCTGGCCTGCCTTGGTTCCCTGGATTGCGGCCGCCGGCGTCGTGGCCGTGGCGGTCAAGACAAAATCGATGCTGTGGTGCTGCGTCTCGGGCATCGTACTCTATATCGTCTTGAGCCTTATATAGGGG
>DXLT01000225.1:0-2289 GCA_019414555.1 Collinsella sp. | reverse complement strand
GTCGAGAAGGTGCCGGCGATGGTCCACACCTATCATAAGCTGCAGCTCGACTGCCTGTTTATGCTGGGCGGTAACGGCTCCACCAAGACCGCCAACCGCCTGCGCGAAGAGGGCCTCAACGTTATCGCCCTGCCCAAGACCATCGATAACGACACCTGGGGCACCGAGCTGACGTTTGGCTTTACGAGCGCCATCGACGTCGCCACCAAGTGCATCGACGACATCCACACCACTGCCTCGAGTCACGGCCGCGTGTTTGTCATCGAGATCATGGGCCACAAGGTTGGCTGGATCCCGCTGTACGCCGGCGTCGCGGGCGGCGCGGATGTCATCTTGATTCCCGAGATTCCCTACGACATGGATAACGTCATCAAGACCATTGAACATCGCATGGAAACCGGCAGCCGCTTTACCATCGTGGCCGTCGCCGAGGGCGCTATCTCCAAGGAGGACGCGGCGCTGTCCAAGAAGGAGTACAAGAAGAAACTCGCCGAGCGTACGAGCCCTTCGATCGTGTACGACATCGCCAAGGAGATCGAGGCCAAGACCGGTCGCGAGACCCGCGTCGCCATCCCCGGCCACACGCAGCGCGGCGGTCAGCCCGACGCTCAGGACCGCATCTTTGCGACCCAGTGCGGCGTCGAGGCAGCACTGGGATGCCTGCGCGGCGAGTTTGGCTACATGATTGCCCTGCGCGACGGCAAGATGTGCCACATGCCGCTCGAGGATGTCGCCGGCAAGCTCAAGTATGTCGATCCCCAGAGCGACCTGGTACGCGAGGCCAAGGCGTTGGGCATCAGCTTCGGCGACGAATAGCCTCGACCGAAACTGCTCTCATCGGAGACCCCAGGGCTTACCTCCCAAATCGTCCTCGGACATGTCAGGATCCCGCCGTGCGGAAAGATTTGGGAGGTAAGCCCTGGGGCCTCCTACGGTAACCGGGGAGGCCGAGGCTATTCGTCTTCTTGCTGCAAGTGCCTGGGGTAGGATGCGGCGTGCATTTTTGGGAGTATTCAGCAGCCGAGGGTGCCTGCATACTGGATTTTGGGCGAGAGACAGGCGCCGCGGGCCGCATTCTGCAAAAAAATGAGCGGTCCTCGAGGCGCCGGAGCTCAAAGTCAGGCTTTCAATGCGCTTTTGTGCGCCCGCTCCCACACTCGCGGACTCCGGGATGCTGAATTCTCCGGAATTTGCACGCCGCCCCCTGGGGTACCCGCGGGCAAAAAGCAACCGCCCCGCCGAAATATGCAATCGGCGGGGCGGTTTATGCAAAAATGCGGTTGTGGTACATTACAGCTCGCTACAGCTTGAATCCCAGGCAGGTTACTCGGCGCTCTTGAGGGCGCCGACCATGTCGATCTTATTGAGAGTTCGGTTGGTGGCGAGGTTGACGATGATCGTAAAGCCAAAGGAAAGCACCACGGCGAGCACGTAGCTTAGCGGCTCGACCTCAACGTCAAAGTACAGCGACGGCATCTGCAGGATGTACGTGAAGCTCTCGGCCAGCAAGCCACCCAGCGGCACGCCCAGCGCAGCGCCGATCGCCGTGAGGATCAACGTCTCCTTGTTGACGTAATGGTGCACCTCGCCACGGCGGAAGCCCAGCACCTTGATGGTCGCCAGCTCGCGTTCGCGCTCGGAGATATTCGTGTTGGACAGCGTAAACACCACCACAAACGATAGGCACGCCGCCATAAAGGTCACGAGCACCACGACGGAATTGATAATCGCAAAGTTCGCCTCGTAGTTCTGCCAATGTTCGGCCGTGCTTGAGATGGTGAGCCAACCGTCGCTCTTAAGCTTCTTGCTAAACGCAATCTGGTCAGAAGTTGAGCCCTTAAGCAGCACAAAGACGCCGTTGAGGCGTGCGCTTCGACCGAACGCGCGCTCATAGGTGCCCTGCGTCATGTAAAGCGTGTTGCCCAGATAGTTAAGCGAAATGTCACTGACTTTGACCTTGGCAACATTGAGCGACGAATCCTGGACGTGTGCCGTATCGCCCGGCTGAATCCCCAGCACCAGCTGTGAACTCTTACTCAGATACACGTCTCCGTCACGCAAAGACAGCGGCTCTTTGGACTCGTCCTCGAGGCGCACATAGTCGTCCAGGTCGTTCGTGCGGTCATCGGGCACCACGATCAGCTGCACGGTCTCGCTCTTGCCGCCAAACGTAAAGGTGACGTTGTCGGTCATAATCGGCAGCGTCGAAGTCACGGTCACGTTGGAATCATTGGCCGCGCTGCGCTCATCCAACGCCGCGCACGTCTGCGTAAAGTCATCGGGGTTGGC
>DXLT01000224.1:0-2315 GCA_019414555.1 Collinsella sp. | reverse complement strand
CGATGGCATCGTGGCGTTTGAGCTCGCGGCGCATGGTTTGCGAATTGAGCCAGGCTGCCTGCCAGCCACGGATGGGGTAGCGCGTCTGGTCGAGCTCAAACTGCGTATAGCCGCAGGCGTTGATGATCGTCGTTCCACACATATGCTGCCGCTCGCGCTGAAAATCGTAACCGTAGCTTTGGTGTACATGCCCATGCACCATGTAGTCGGCCCCCCAGGACTCAAGTGCCGTGTTAAAGCACTCAAACCCTCGATGCGGTAGATCGTCCAGATCACCCATACCGGCGGCGGGCGCATGGGTAAGCAGAATGTCGCACCCGCCGACCATCCTAACCTTACGCGACAGCTTACGCATGCGCTTGGACATCTCGCGTTCGGTGTACATGTTGGCGCCGTCGCGATAACGCATGGACCCGCCAAGGCCCGCAATGCGAATCCCTCGGTACGTGTACACGCTGTCTTCCACGCAGATACATCCGCCCGGTGCATGACGTGCGTAGCGATCATCGTGATTGCCGCGCACGTAGATGAGCGGCTTGTTGATGACTGTGACCAAAAACTCAAGATAGTCCGGGTCCAGATCGCCGGCGGACAAAATCAGGTCGACACCCTCAAAGCGTTCCTTGCGAAAGCACTCCCAAAGGCATCGTTCTTCGGTATCGGCTATGGCAAGGATTTTCATAGGGCAGGGACTTTCGGCTCATCGTCGAGCTGCGGAATGGTGCCTACCACGTTATCCGCCAGCCAATTCATCTCGACAATCTGCGTGCTCGGCAGCGGAGGGAAGCCTTCGATCTGTACCACGCCGTTCTGGCTGTGGAGCTCGCCGCCAAAGGGGTTGATGGAGCCCTCGACAATGCCGTTGCGGAGCAACTGCACGAGTTTGCGCGTCTGGTAGGGTAGGCCCGGAGCGTAACGGATATCGATAACGCCCGAGCTCATGCCGTACCAGTAGTTGACGGCGCGAACCTGGTTGTCGTCACTGGTCTCGTCCCACGTGCCGTGCAGAAGGCTGCGAACGATGAGCTCGTAGTAACGGCCCCAGTTCCATACCGGCATGGCGATGCCGGTAACCTTGCCATCGACCAGGCGGTGGAGTCCGTAGGCCGTAGGGTCTTCGAGCGACTTTGACATGTCAGCGCCGGTCATGACGCTCACGCCTTCGCGGCACATGGCCTCGGCGAGACCGCCGGCGGGCACATCGCCCCAGGTGAGGATAATTTGCGCGCGGGGGTCGAGCAGCGAGGCACCGATGGCAAAGGCATTGATCTCGCTGAGTGCGCCCGAGGCGAAGACCGACGCGTGGTAGCCGATGCGATGGTTGTCCGCCATGCTGGCGGCAAGGGCGCCCAAGAGAAATTTGGCCTCGTACATCTTGCCAAAGTACGAACGGACGCTTTGGTGGGGAAGGCCGATGGAGCAGTTGAGGAATCGCACCTGAGGATACTCGACGGCAGCCCTGAGCGTGTATTCCATCAGGCGGTGCGAGGTCGAGAAGATGACGTTTGCTCCATGTTTGACAGCCGTTTCCACGGCGGCGTAGAACACGTCCGGATCGTGACAGTCTTCGAACGCCTCGGTGCGCACGATACCGTCAAAGTGCTCATCGAGATACTGACGTCCTTGGTCGTGCAGACTGTCCCAGCTCGACGCCACACAGGGGAACTCATGGATAAAGGCGATACGCAGGGGGTTGGCCGCCGAATAGACAGTCTTGCCCATAAAGAAGTTGAGCACGCCGGAGGTGGACTTGGCGGGCGACTCCTCCTCATCGACGCTCGGCGCTTCGACAAGATCGACCTTGTCCTCGTCATTTTTGCCGGCAATGACCAGCTCGCGCCAAATCTTGCACAGGCGGTTTACGACGATATCAGTCGGCGTATCCAGCAGGCGGTCTTGGTTGTACACGTTGAGGTAGACGAGCATAGCGTCGGCGGGCGTAATGTCCAGATGGTCGCCGCCGGCGCGCAGGTAGGCTCGTTTAAAGAGTAGGAAGGTATGGCGCAGGTAGTCGACCTTTTTCTGTGGCCACTTTTCGACAAGGTCCTGGCCGAGCATCTTGGCGAGCGTCTCATAGCTTCCCTCGCGCGAGAACTCAATCTCGTATAGGGGGCAGACGCGCCAAAACGCGCAGAACTCGCCGTACAGGCGACTTTCGACGGAATCCCATGTGCCGGGGTAGAGGCGGGTGACCTTGGCCGAAACCGTCGGGGCGTCCAGGAATTTGAGGACGCTGACGCGCTTGTTGCCCTCCTGGACGTAGAACCGATGCATGAACTCGGTGACGATGATGGGATCGCGATAGCCCTCGGTTA
>DXLT01000223.1:2038-2319 GCA_019414555.1 Collinsella sp. | reverse complement strand
GCGCATCAGGCCAAAGCGGGGACGGAACTCGTCGCGGAACTTGTCCTGGATGTGGTAGAGGTTAACGGGCAGTTGCTTGTAGGAACGCAGCTCATTGCGAACCAGGGCGGTCACGGTCTCCTCGTGCGTGGGTCCGAGAACAAACTCGCGGCCGTGGCGGTCATCAAAGCGCACGAGCTCCTTGCCATAGGCATCGATACGGCCGGACTCACGCCACAACTCGGCATCGACCATGATAGGCATCATAAGCTCCTGGGCGCCGGCGGCGTCCATCTCGTCGC
>DXLT01000223.1:0-2028 GCA_019414555.1 Collinsella sp. | reverse complement strand
ATCTTACGAATCGAGCGCCATGCGAGCGGCAGGTAGGAATACAGACCGGCGGCCTCCTTGCGGATCATGCCGGCACGGAGCAGCAGGCGGTGACTGGCGAGCTCAGCGTCCGCCGGATCCTCTTTAAGCGTCGGCGCATAGAGCTTAGACATATACATTGCTCGGGTCATTTATTTCTCCTCAATAAGCTTGTCGACCTCTGCCATAAGCGCGTCGACAATTTGGTCCTCAGCTACTTTACCAATGATCTGGCCATGCGAAAAGAGCAAGGCCTGACCACGTCCGCAAGCAACGCCCAGGTCGGCATCAGAAGCCTCGCCGGGGCCATTAACGGCACATCCCATAACGGCAATCGAAAGCGGCGCGGTATAGTTCTTAAGCCGCTCGGTTACTTCCTCGGCAATGGGAATAAGGTTAACCTGGCAGCGGGCGCACGTGGGGCACGAGACAATCTCGGGGCCACGGCGACGCAGGCCCAACGACTGCAGAATACCCCAGGCAACCGGCGGCTCCTCAACCGGATCGGCTGTGAGCGACACACGCATGGTGTCGCCAATGCCTTCGGAAAGCAAGATACCCAAGCCTACAGAGCTCTTGATGGTGCCCTGAAGCTTGGTCCCCGCCTCCGTCACGCCCAGGTGAAGCGGAACGTGGGGAATCTCACGCGACAGGGCTCGATAGGTATCGAGCGTCGTTTGCACGCTATGGGCCTTGGCCGAAAGCACAATGTTCGTAAAGCCGCGGTCCTCAAAGTGCTTGACGAAGCGCTCGCTCGACATCACGAGCTTTTCGGGCTGCGTGAGGTCGTCGCGCTCGGCGATATCCTGCTCAAGCGAACCAGCGTTGACACCGATGCGAATTGCGCAGCCCGCAGCACCCGCGGCATCGATGACAGCATCGACCTTGGCCCAATCGCCGATATTACCGGGATTGATGCGGAGCTTGGCGGCACCGGCCTCTACAGCGCCAATGGCCAGCTTGTGGTTAAAGTGGATATCGGCAACGATTGGCACCGGAGACTCGGCACAGATGGTGCGGAAACCCTCAAGCGCGGCCTCAGTGGGCACGCTCACACGCACGATATCGCAGCCAGCCTGCGCCAACGCGCACACTTGCGCAAGTGTTGCCTTGGCATCAGCGGTATCGGTGCAGGTCATGGATTGGACCACCACCGGCGCACCGCCACCGATCTGCACACCGTCCACATGCACGGGGCGCGTCAAATCGCGAGGCAAAGGATGGGATAAAGACAATCCAAACACTCCCCTACAGAATAAATCGAAGGATGTCGGAACGAAGCATATAGACAAACAGCAGCACAAAGAGCGCGATGCCCACATAGCTCACAATCGTCTGGACCTTGAGCGGAAGCTCGCGGCCCACAATCTTTTGAATGATCTCGATGACCAGCTTGCCGCCATCGAGTGGTGGGATGGGCAGCAGGTTCATAAAGCCAAGCGAGAACGAAATGAGGGCGGCAAACGAAAGGAATGTGGCAGGACCGGCAGCAGCAGCCTGTGAGGACATAACGCTAATACCCACGATCGAAGAAGACTGATCGAGAATCTCCATCGTATGCTGCGGCTGGAGCAGGCGCATCACGCCCTCCGCTGTCTGCACAACATAGGAGAACGACAGACGAGCCGACGTGATGGGGTCTAAACGGACCACCTGCGTAGAGGCATACACACCTAGGCGATCGTCCTCTTTGAGCGCAACCGTGGTCGAATGCTGCTTGCCGTCACGCTCGTACTCAATGGCGATATCGTCCTTACCGGCAGCCTTGCCGATGGCATCGTAAACGTCCATCCAGGTAGAGCACGATACACCGTCGACCGAAAGAATCGCGTCGCCGCCCTCGATTCCCGCCGAGGCGGCAATCGAGCCTTCGTCAACCTGGCCAATCACATTGGTATCCACCGGCACGGTGACACCTGCGATGGAATAGATGCTCATAAGGAGCAAAAAACCCGTCAGGATATTGACGATAATGCCCGCAAGCAGCATAAAGGCACGCTTGACAAAGCC
>DXLT01000222.1:0-2363 GCA_019414555.1 Collinsella sp. | reverse complement strand
TACGCCCCCATGGGTGACCCGCTCGAGATCCGCCTGCGTGGCTACGAGTTGACACTGCGTAAGGACGATGCCGCTCGCATCGAGCTCGTGGGTATTCACGACACCGATACGGGTCCGCGCGCTAACGCCGCAATCGGCACGACGGAGCATCCGGCCCTGGGCGAGGGGACGTATTCGCCCCGTGCGGCAAAGACGGCCGTGCCAGAGGGCGCGCCGCTGCACTTTGCCCTCGCCGGCAACCAAAACTGCGGCAAGACCACGTTATTCAACCAGCTGACGGGCTCCAACCAGCACGTCGGTAACTTTCCCGGCGTGACGGTCGACCGCAAAGATGGCACCATCCGTAACCATCCCGAGGCGAGCGTTACCGACCTGCCCGGCATTTACTCCCTGTCGCCGTACACAGGCGAGGAAGTCGTGAGCCGTCAGTTCATCCTCGACGAGCGTCCGGACGCCATCATCGACATCATTGACGCCACCAACATCGAGCGCAACCTGTACCTGACACTGCAGCTCATGGAGCTTGACCGTCCTATGGTCATCGCGCTCAACATGATGGACGAGGTGACCGCCAACGGCGGCGCCGTAGACGTCAACTTGCTCGAGAGCCTGTTGGGCGTGCCCGTTGTCCCCATTAGCGCTGCCCGCAACGAGGGCATCGGCGAGCTGGTGGACCACGCCCTGCACGTGGCGCGGTTCCGCGAGCGCCCTGGTCGCCTGGACTTTTGCGCGCCCGACGGTCCGGACGGCGGTGCGCTGCATCGCTGCATCCACGGTATTGCTAACCTGATCGAGGACCATGCCGTGACGGCGCACATCCCGGTGCGCTTTGCGGCGACCAAGCTGGTCGAGGGCGATGCGCTGGTAACCGAGGCGCTTCACCTGGATCGCAATGAGCTCGACGCTATCGAGCACATCATCACCCAGATGGAGGGCGAGGCCGGCACCGACCGCCTATCTGCGCTGGCCGATATGCGTTTTAGCTTTATCGGCGACGTGTGCGGGCGTTGCGTCGTCAAGCCGCACGAGAGCCGCGAGCACGTGCGCTCCGTCAAGATTGACCGCATCCTGACAGGTCGTTACACAGCCATTCCGGCGTTTCTGGTGATCATGGGCCTCGTCTTTTGGCTGACGTTTGGCGTGATCGGCGCGGCGTTGCAGGGACTCATGGAGGACGGTATCGCTGCCATCATCGCCTCGGCCGATGCGGGCCTCAAGGCGTTCGGTACCAACGACGTGGTGCGCTCGCTGGCTGTCGACGGCGTGCTTACGGGCGTGGGCAGTGTGCTGACCTTCCTGCCGATTATCGTCGTGCTCTTTTTGTTCCTCTCCATTCTGGAAGACTCCGGATACATGGCGCGCGTGGCCTTTGTCATGGATAAGGTGTTGCGTCGCTTTGGTCTGTCGGGCCGCAGTTTCGTGCCCATGCTCGTCGGCTTTGGCTGCACCGTGCCGGCTATCATGTCGACCCGTACGCTCCCATCCGAGCACGACCGCAAGATGACGGTCATGCTCACGCCGTTTATGAGCTGCTCAGCCAAGCTGCCGGTTTACGGCTTGCTGTGCGGGGCGTTTTTCCCGCAGGCGACGGTTCCCGCCATGGTCTCGCTCTATCTGATCGGTATCGTGGTCGGCTGCGTCGCGGCTTTGGTGCTCAACCGCACGGCATTTAAGGGCGACCCGGTGCCGTTTATCATGGAGCTCCCCAATTACCGCCTGCCGAGCGTCAAGACGACGGTGATGCTGGCATGGGATAAGGCCAAGGACTTCATCACCAAGGCCTTTACCATTATCTTTGCCGCGACCGTGGTCATCTGGTTCCTTCAGACGTTCGACATCCGCTTTAACGTGGTCGCCGACCAGTCGCAAAGCCTGCTTGCCGGTCTGGGTAGCATCATCGCGCCGGTGTTGGCCCCGCTCGGCTTTGGCGACTGGCGCGCCTCGACGGCGCTCGTCACGGGGCTCATTGCCAAGGAGAGCGTCATCTCGACGCTCACGGTGCTTTTGGGCGCAACGTCGCCCGCGGCGCTGTCGACCATGTTTTCGCCGTTTACCGCCTACGTGTTCTTGGTCTTTACATTGCTGTACCCGCCTTGTGTGGCGGCAATCGGCGCCGTCAAGAGCGAGTTGGGCGCACGCTATGCCGTGGCCGTATTCGCGTTTCAGGTCGCCGTTGCCTGGATCGTGGCGTTTGTCGTGCATTCGGCGGGCATATTGCTGGGGTTGGCTTAGTTATGAATTGACGGCGCAACCTCTGTGTATCGAATTGTTTTCGGCCCCGCATCTGTACTGACGGATGCGGGGCCGTTGCTATATAATCGCCTCCGCTCAAAACGATTGGAGACGTTATATATGACTCAGAC
>DXLT01000221.1:0-2367 GCA_019414555.1 Collinsella sp. | reverse complement strand
CAGGACAAAGTCCACGCCTTCGTCGGTCGCCAGGGCCACGGCTTCGTCGATCAGCTCGTCTCCCCCGGCACCCTCAACCGAGCCGCAGCGGAAAAGTACACGCTCGAGTAGGGCTCGATCAAGCGAGCCAAGTGCCGCCGAGACAAGTTCATCGCGCGTATGCTTGTCACCGCCCAACACGACCAGCGCCTTGGTGCCACCGTAGTGAGCGACCAATCGTCCGCACCAGCGAGCCACGTCTCCATCCACAACAAGGCGCGTCGGCATACCAAACCCGTAATTGACCATCTTTCCCACAACCCTTCCGTGCGTATAGGCGGTATCGATCGTTAGGCTCATGCTACGAAGCGAGCTTTTCCGAGCTGTTTCGCGCTCTTTAGAGCTGCGTTAAAACCCGATCCAACCGCACGACCATACCTACCAAAACAAACCAGTCCCTTTTTGACAGGTTTTGACGATGTCCGGATGAGCGGGTATTATCGAACAGGTATTCGATAAGAACATGTGTTTGATGGGAGGCTCGGATGGCGCACGAGCAGCACACCTATATCTGCATCGACCTCAAGACGTTTTATGCCAGCGTCGAGTGCGTCGACCGTGGGCTCGATCCGCTCACCACCAACCTGGTCGTTGCCGACGAATCGCGCGGACGCACGACCATCTGCCTTGCCATCACGCAGGCCATGAAGGACCTCGGGATACACAATCGCTGCCGTCTGTTCGAAATTCCCGATGGCATCGACTACATCACGGCCGTACCACGCATGCAGCATTACATGGAGGTGTCGGCGAAAATCTACGGTATCTATCTGGAATACGTCAGCCCCCAGGACGTGCACGTCTACTCCATCGATGAGTGCTTTATCGACGTGACGCCCTATCTGGACCTCTATCACACAGATGCGGAAGGGTTCGCCTGCACGCTGCGCGACGAGGTCCTCGCGCGCACCGGCATCACGGCGACGGTCGGCATCGGCCCCAACCTATTCCAGGCCAAGGTAGCGCTCGACATTACCGCCAAGCACGTACCCAGCCGCATCGGCATACTCGACGACGAGACCTTTCGCAAGGAGATCTGGCCCCATCGTCCCATCACCGATATCTGGGGCATCGGTCCCGGCGTGGCAGCCCGCCTCGAGAAATACGGCGTCTACGATCTGATGGGCGTCGCGGCGCTCGACGAAAACCTGCTTTACGACGAGCTCGGCGTCAATGCCGAATATCTCATCGACCATGCCTTCGGGCGCGAGCCGACAACCATCGCCGATATCCAAGCCTATCGCCCGCAAGCAACTTCGACCACCACAGGACAGGTGCTCTCGAAGGGTTATGCCTACGAACAGGCCTATACCGTCTTGCGCGAGATGGTCGACAACGCCGTTTTAGACTTGGTCGATAAGCACGTGGTCTGCGACAGCATCTCGCTCTTTGTGGGCTACGCGAGCGAACGCGCCGACATACGCCGCCTCGACGCCAGCGGTACAGCGCAGTATGTGGACGGATGCGGGCACCTGCGCTCGAGCACATCGAGTATCGAACCCACCGCAACCGCCGGCCCCGAGCTCGCGCCCCGTGCGCCCAAGCCCGTCCAGCGCGATGACGAACGGCGTCGCCTGGTGCGCGAAGCGCAGGCAATCGATGGCATCTTTGTGGGAGAGCATGGCGGCAAACCGCGCGGTGGCTATGCCGCACTCTTTGCGCACTCTAACGCCTCGCGAAAGCTGCCCGAGCGTACCAATTCGTTTAAGAAGATCATGGGCTATTGCGATGAGCTCTGGGCGCATACTGTCGATCCCAAACGACCGGTCAAGCGCATCAACCTGGGATTTGGCAACCTCATGCCGGAGGAGTTTGCCACCATCGATCTATTTAGCGATGTCGAGGCCGATGAGCGCGAGCGCGAGCTGGCCCGTGCCGTCCTGGCCGTAAAGGGCAAATACGGCAAAAACGCGCTCGTCAAGGGGCTGAGCTTTACCGCCGGCGCCACCGCACGCGAACGCAACGATCAGGTCGGAGGACACCGTGCCTAAACCAAAGCAACCCATGCGCCCGCCCACCGCCTTCGAACGCCTGGCCGACCCTGAGGGAAGACGCCGCGCCGCCGACCCCAACCTCACGGCCAACGGCGCCGTTCGCGCCGGACGCGCCGCGCAGTTTATGCCCTTCGCCGCCCTCACGGGGTACTACGAGCTCGTACGTAAGCAAGAAATCACCATCGAGCCCAAGTGTGAGCTCACGGAAGAAAAAGCCCTCGAGCTTTCGAAAAAGCTCGAGGGCCTCAAGCGCGGAGACCTGCTCCGCGTGACCTATTACGATACGTACGGCTATCGCTCCCGCACCGGCATCCTCGACGAGGCACTCCCTGCC
>DXLT01000220.1:0-2385 GCA_019414555.1 Collinsella sp. | reverse complement strand
AAGAAGGCCATCGCGGTGCGCGACGGCGCCGAGGTGGAGCTCGACCTGGACCAGATCGTGCTCGACGACATCATCCGCCTGGGGCGCGGCGACCAGATTCCCGCTGACGCCGTGGTGGTTTCGGGCGAGGCGCTCGTGAACGAGAGCCTGCTGACGGGCGAGAGCGACCTTATTAAGAAACAGCCCGGTTCCGAGCTCATGAGCGGCAGCTTTATCGACTCGGGCCTGCTGCGCGCCCGCGTGATCCATGTCGGCGCCGACAACTACGTAGCCAAAATTAATAACGAGGCCAAGTACGTCAAAAAGGTCAATTCCGAGATCATGAACGCGCTGAACGCCATCGTGCGCTTTGCGAGCATCATCATGATCCCGCTCGGTTTGGCGTTGTTTGCCTCGAGCGTGAGCGAGCTGTGGGATGCCGCGGGAACCCCGGGCGATAGCGCGCTTTCGTGGTGCTTCTCCGAGCTGCTGGCCGGCCGCGTGCCCTCGTCGGCGCTGCTGTCCACGGTGGGCGCCCTGCTGGGCATGATCCCACAAGGCCTGGTGCTGCTGACCTCGTCGGTGCTCGCCATCGCCACGGTGCGCCTGGCCCGCCGCAAGGTGCTGGCGCAGCAGCTCTACTGCATCGAGACGCTCGCTCGCGTCGACGTGCTGTGCCTGGACAAGACGGGCACCATCACGTCGGGCCGCATGGAGGTCGAGGGCACGTATCCGCTGCCGGTCGAGGGTATGGGTGCGGGGGAGGGCGACGCCGCCGTTCCCGTCGATACCACGGTGCTCGATTTTGCGCTGGCTAACGTGGCGCGTGCGACTTCGGCCGATGCCAATGAGACCTGCCAGGCGCTGCTCAACTATTACGCCGATCGCCCGGTCGAGGTGTCCGAGCCGCTGTCGGTTATTCCGTTCTCGTCGTCCAAAAAGTGGAGCGGCGCCTCGTTTGCGCATGGCTCCTATGTGATGGGTGCGGCTCAGTTTGTGCTCTCCGATCGTGCGTTTGCCCAGGTCGAGAACCGTGTTGCCGAGCTTGCCGATACCTGCCGCGTGCTCGTGGTGGCGCGCGTTGACGGCTTTACGCCCGATGGCGATATGGTGGGCGAGGCCGAGCCCGTGGGCTTTGTGACCATCCGCGATGAGATTCGTACCTCGGCCGCCGAGACCATCGGCTACTTTAACGAGCAGGGCGTGACGCTCAACGTGATCAGTGGCGACGACCCGCGTACGGTGTCGTCGATCGCGCGCGTGGTGGGCGTGCCGGGGGCGGACGCTTATGTGGACGCCACGACGCTCGATACGCCGGCCAAGCTCGATGCCGCAGTGGACCGCTACCATGTCTTTGGTCGTGTGACCCCGCAGCAGAAGCGCGAGCTCGTGCAGGCACTCAAGCGCCGCGAGCACACCGTGGTCATGACGGGCGACGGCGTCAACGACGTGCTGGCGCTCAAGGAGGCCGACTGCTCCGTGGCCATGGCGGCCGGCTCCGATGCCGCGCGCAACGTGGCCGAGATCGTACTCGTCGACAACGACTTTGCCTCGATGCCCGCCGTGGTGGCCGAGGGCCGTCGCTCCATCAACAACCTGCAGCGTTCGGCCTCACTGTTCCTGACCAAGACGCTGTTCTCGATGGGCCTGGCGGCGCTGTGCATCGCGCTGCCGCCGTACCCATTCGAGCCCATCCAGATGACGCTCATCAACTTCTTCTGCATCGGCGCGCCGGGCTTTGTGTTGGGCCTGGAGCCCAACAATGCTCGCGTGAAGGGTGCGTTTTTGAGCAACGTACTCAAGCGTGCACTGCCGGCGTCGATTGCGGTCATTTTGGCTGCGGCGCTTGATATCTTTGTGGCGCGCGTGTTTGGCTTTAGCCAGCTCACGCTGTCTACGATGTGCCTGCTTACGTCGTGCGCGGCGAGCGTCAGCCTGATCTGGCGGATCTCGCAGCCTCTCACGCCCTTACGTGTGGTGCTCTTTGTGTTTGTAGTCGCCGGCATCCTGGTGGGCGTTATCGGATTCCCAGAGCTGCTGTCTATTGCCAACCTGTCGATGGGCCAGATGGTTATCTTGGCTGTCATCGTGGTCTTTACCTGCTCGGTGTTCTTTAAGCTCGCCACGATGATGGATTCGCTCAAGCCGCGTCGTCGTCATGCTGCAACTGGTTTTGGCCGCGGTGTGCGCGTCCACCTGGGTCGCGGTGGCGGCAAGGTGAGCTCGACGGGTTCGACGGCCGAGCGTTTTGCCAAGCGCTTCGCCGCCGACATGGCGCAGCGCCGCGAAGATCGCACCGCTCGCGAGGCCGAGGCCCGCGCACTCGAGGGCGTGGCCCAGGCCCAGCCCAAGAAAAAGAAGAGTACCGGAGCCAAGCGCTCTCGCGTGACCAAGTCCGCCCAAGGC
>DXLT01000022.1:0-9921 GCA_019414555.1 Collinsella sp. | reverse complement strand
CTCACCTTCTTTCCCTCAGCCCTTTTTCATCCGCGCGGGAGAAAAGCCAGTAAGGATACCGTAGGGCCCACCCCGGGAGTGTTTTCTCCCGAACGATCCCGCAGCGCGAAGCGCGAGGACCAGCGAAGAAGAAAACACGCAGGGGCGGGCCCGGACAGGTTAACTTACTCCTTCTCGACCGCGCGCATGATCGCCTTGTAGATCTCCATCAACGGAATAATCAGGAAGGCCAGGCCCAGCGCGGCAAGAACGCCCTTGAGCTCGAGCGTCACGGGGCCAAAGAACATCTCGGCAAGCGTCGGCTGCACGGTTACGATCACCGTCAGCACCAGCGCCAGCGCGGCAGAGGCCCACAGCCACTTGTTCTGCTTCTTCATCTTAAACAGCGACGTGCGACGGCTGCGCATATTGAAGCAGTGGAAAATCTCGACCATGTTGAGCGTGATGAACGCCATCATCACGCCTTCCTCGTCGGCATTGCCGGCGATCATATCAGCGATGTGAATGTAGCCCATGTCAAAGTACACGCCCACAAAGAAGCTCGCCAGCACCAGCGCGGTGATGATCAGACCCTGGACCACGCAGTCCAGACCCATATGTCCGGCGAAGACACCGTCCTTAGCGTTGCGCGGCTTGCGCTTCATAATGTCGCCCTCGGCGTCCTCCATGCCCAGCGCGAGCGCGGGGAAACAGTCGGTAACCAGGTTCACCCACAGCAGCTGCACCGGCTGGAAGATGGTAAAGCCGATGAGCGTGGCGATAAACACCGAGAACACCTCGGCAAGGTTGGCCGAAAGCAGGAACTGGATGACCTTGCGGATGTTGTCGTAGATGCGACGGCCCTCTTCGCAGGCACCGATGATGGTGGCGAAATTGTCGTCGGCAAGCACCATGTCGGCGACGTTCTTGGTGACATCGGTACCGGTGATGCCCATGCCAACGCCGATGTCGGCGCGCTTGATGGACGGGGCGTCGTTGACGCCGTCGCCCGTCATGGCCACGATCTGGTCGCGCGACTTCCAAGCCTCGACGATGCGTGTCTTGTGCTCGGGCTGGACGCGGGCGTACACGCCGTAGTCCTCGATGTGCGCGTCGAGTTCCTCGTCGCTCATGCGGTCGAGGTCGGCGCCCGTGATGGCCTGGCTGCGATCGGTGACGATACCCAGCTGCTTGGCGATGGCCACGGCGGTGTCGATGTGGTCGCCCGTAATCATGACGGTGCGGATACCGGCATCGTGGGCCTCGCGGATGGCGTCGGCGACCTCGGGGCGGACCGGGTCAATCATGCCGGACAGGCCGCAGAAGACCAGGTCGTGCTCGAGCGCAGCGGGGCTGCAGTCGGCCGGGACCTCGGTGTAGGTGCGGCTTGCCAGCGCCAGCACGCGCAGGGCCTCGTCGGCCATGGCCTTGTTGGCGGCCACGAGCTCGGCGCGACGCTCCTCGGTCAGCGGAACGACCTTGTCGCCCTCGTAGATATGGGTGCACAGGCCGATCACCACGTCGGGCGCGCCCTTGGTGTACTGCTCATACTCGCCGTCCAGGGTCTCGACGACCACGGACATCATCTTGCGGCCCGAGTCAAACGGGGCCTCGCCCACGCGCGGATGCTCGGCAGTCAGGCCAGTGAGCCCCGCCTTGCCGGCATCGTTGACGAGCGCACACTCGGTCGGCTCACCCACGGCCTCGCCCAGCTCCTCGTCCCACTGGGCGTCGGAGCACAGAGCCATGCCGGCCAGGAACTTCTCCTTAGGCGCAGCGAGCTCGTGCTTGACGACGGTCATCTTGTTCTGGGTGAGGGTACCGGTCTTGTCGGAGCAGATGGTCTGCGTGCAGCCAAGGGTCTCGACGGCAGAGAGCTTGCGGATAATCGCCTGACGCTTGGCCATCTTGGTCACGCCAAGCGAAAGGACGATGGTCACGACGGCAACAAGGCCCTCGGGGATGGCGGCGACGGCGAGCGAGACGGCAACCATAAAGG
Organism: Collinsella sp.; assembly: GCA_019414555.1. Lineage (GTDB taxonomy): Bacteria > Actinomycetota > Coriobacteriia > Coriobacteriales > Coriobacteriaceae > Collinsella. Next base: position 7,943 of record DXLT01000022.1, on the reverse strand, counting down.
TGTCGAGCAGGGCAGTCGGATCGGTAAGGACGTTGCCCACGCCGTGGCGGAGGATGTCAACGCCAAAGATGACGACGCAGATGACGATCACCATGATGGTGAGGATGCGGCTGAGCTCGGCGAGCTTCACCTGCAGCGGCGTGAGCTCTTCCTTGGCCTCGGCCAGGGCGCCGGCGATCTTGCCCATCTCGGTGTTCATACCGGTGCCGACCACGACGGCGCGACCGCGGCCGTATACCACGGTGGAACCCATGTAGCACATGTTCTTGCGGTCGCCGAGCGGCACGTCGTCGGTGCCGGCGGCGAGCTCAATGACGTTGGCATGCTTCTCGACGGGCACGGACTCGCCGGTAAGGGCGGCCTCCTCGATCTTCATCGTGGCGCTCTCGAGCACACGGCAGTCGGCCGGGACGGAGTCGCCCGCCTCGAGCATGATCACATCGCCGGGCACGAGCTCGGCGCTCGGCAGGTGCACGAGCTTGCCGTCGCGCAGCACCTTGGACTGCGCCGCGCTCATCTCCTGCAGGGCCTCGAGGGCCTCCTCGCTCTTGGCTTCCTGGACCACGCCCAGCACCGAGTTGACGATAACGACGAACATGATGATGGCAACATCGGCAAAGTCGGGCTCGCCCTTGACCATGCCCGTGAGCGCACTGATGACGGCGGCAACGATCAGCATGATGACCATAGGGTCAGCCATCTGTTCAAAGAAACGCTTCCACAGCGGCGTCTTCTCAGCTTCCTCGAGCTTGTTAGGGCCTGTCTTGGCGAGGCGCGAAGACGCCTCGTCGTTGCTCAGGCCGAGGTTCTCATCGACACCTTGGTCGCTGAGCACCTCCGCCGCGGCGGACAGGTATTCCTTTTGCATATAGAGTCCCCTCCTGGGATTCGGGCCACTCAGCAGATTGATGCCCGATCATAATTCCCAGGAGAAGGGCAAGGGCTCATCAAGGCTGCCGTGCTGAGCGGCAGTTGATAGTGGAGCTATGGTACCCCAAAGCAGCGCGTCTAGCCAAAACATTCCAATTGGAAACACGGCTCGAGTGCAACGATGCAGACCGTGTGATGCTCAATATTGATAAAACGTTTTTTCTTCGGCACATCGTCAAACTGAAATATCGCCCAGATAGCAGCGGTCAGAACGGTTGGTAAAGTTTTTGCATATACCGTTTTTCCGCAAAAAATGAACTTCTAATTCGGCATACGGTCGATTTTTTGGGGTATCCGGTCGCCATTTCGTTATAATCATCTCAGTTTTATTTCTTATGGTTTATCTATCAGCGCAAGACGATGTCAGATGGAGGTCTGAATGTACAAGCGCACTAAGATTGTATGCACCATGGGTCCCGCCTGCGATAGCGACGAGACCATCCGCGAGATGATCAAGGCGGGCATGAACGTCGCCCGTTTTAACTTCTCGCACGGATCCTACGACGAGCACCACGGTCGCATCGAGCGCGTCCGTCGTATTTCCAAGGAGCTCGGTCTGCCCGTCGGCATCCTGCTCGACACCAAGGGCCCCGAGGTCCGCACCGGCCTTCTGGTCGATGGCAAGAAGGTTGCCGTCAAGACCGGCGATAAGATCGTCGTCACCGCTCAGCCCACGTCCGAGGATTTCCACGGCACCTCTGAGCACATCTCCCTCGACTACCTGGCTCTGCCCTCCGAGGTCGAGAAGGGCTCCCTTATCCTGATCGACGACGGCCTGGTTGCCCTCGAGGTCGAGTCCGTCGACGGTCAGGACATGACCTGCGTCGTTAAGAACGACGGCCTGATCGGCGAGCGCAAGGGCGTCAACATGCCCAACGTCAACATCTCGCTGCCCGCCATCACCGAGCGCGATCGTCAGGACATCCTCTTTGGCCTGACCGAGAACATCGACTACATCGCCGCTTCCTTCATCCGTGACGGCGAGTCCGTCCGCGGCATCCGCGAGCTTTGCCGCGAGAACGGTGGCGAGCACGTGACGATCTTCCCGAAGATCGAGTGCGCCCTGGGCGTCGAGAACTTCGACGAGATCCTCGAGGCTTCCGACGGCATCATGGTCGCCCGTGGCGACCTGGGCATCGAGATCAAGCCCGAGCTCGTTCCGCACATCCAGAAGGAGATCATCGCCAAGTGCAACGCGGCCTACAAGCCCGTTATCACCGCTACGCAGATGCTCGACTCCATGCAGCAGAACCCGCGCCCGACGCGCGCCGAGGTTGCCGACGTTGCTAACGCCATTTACGACGGCACCGACGCCGTTATGCTGTCCGGCGAGTCCGCTGCCGGTAAGTACCCGGTCGAGGCCGTCAAGATGCAGGCCAGCATTGCTCTCGAGACCGAGAAGTACCTCCCGGCTCACGCTCCGCTCGAGGTTCCGGCCGATGCTCACGGCACCCGCGTTGTCAACAACGTTGTGGGTATGTCCGCTGTGAACATGGCTACCACCGTTGGCGCCAAGTGCATCACCGTGCCGACGACCACCGGTCGTACCGCTCGCCTGATCTCGCACTTCCGTCCCAACATGCCGATCTGCGCGTTCTCCCGCCACGAGTGGGCCGTCCAGCAAATGATTATGTACTGGGGCGTTATCCCGCACCAGGCCGAGATTACCCAGGGCACCGTCAACGGCACGATCGTCAAGGCGATCGAGACCGCTAAGGAGCTCGGCTACGTCGAGGCCGGCGATCTGACCGTCGCCACCGCCGGCGATCCCCGCATGAGTGTTCAGCTCGAGGACAAGGTCTCCTCGACCAACGTCGCTTACGTCGCTCAGGTGCGCTAAATCGCACTTGCAAGCACACTTGCATTGCAAAGGGCCCGGAAGGCTTTGCCTTCCGGGCCCTTTTTTAGGACCTACTTCATATGCCGCTTCATCGATTTGTGATCAGTCGCGAACCTTTCCGATGCCGAGCGTACCACCGAAGATGCCCTGCGACGGGAGCTGTTGGTCAATTGGGATGAACTGTTCACCGTTAAGCCGGCCGGCTAGCAGCTAGCAATCAGGGGGACTGCGGGAACGCCAGAAGCGGCAACGCGAGCCGCAAAGCCCGCCTCGGTCAGCTCGATGACCTCGGTAAACGTTGCGTCGAAGAATTTCTCGGTCAGCAGGCGGTATGGCGGATGGTCGGGCTCGCCGGGGTTTTCGCGCACGATCTCGTGCATAACGCCGATGGTCTTGAGCACATACTCCTTATGGATGGGATACTGCCCAAAACGCGTCGCCGCAGTATACAGGCGATCGGTCGCGCGCGGAATCGAAACAATGCCGAGCGTCTTGCCAAACCAGTCAAAGTCGCCTTGCTTTTTAATGCGGAACTCCTCGCACGGCTTGCCGCCGTGCGCCTCCAGGTACTGATTCACGCGCGTATTCCATACGGTATCGGCCACCAGATGCGACCAGACACCCAGTGTCAAATCGAGCAACGACTGCGCCACATCTTCGGATGCAAGCGAGAACTCACAGGCGCCGGGACCGGCAACCGGCTCGGCATCCCTGTAGCGCTGGGGATAGTGCACGCGATTCAGTCGCTCGCGCTCATCGACAATCGAGGTGGCCGCGGCTGGCGCACCGGTGGGCGAACTTTTAAGCAACGGTGCCACATAGGTATCCCAGAACTCATGCTCACGAGGCTTAGGGATAGGCTCGGGCTTTGCAAAGTGCGTAATGCGGTACGGGATGGGATCGGCGATGCCAGGGACCATATAGCCCACGAAGATATCCGGAACCACGCAGCCAAACAAAAAGGCATTGCGGTCGCGCACGCTATTGGCAAGCGCACCGGTGCGCTCCAGCAAACGCTCCGTCTGAGCGATATGAATGTTCCAGCTTGGCATAGCCACCCCCATAAAAAACCTGGATAACTATACCATCACGGCAAAGCCGCGCGGGCGGCTACGCACGCTCTACGCAGCAACTAGTCCGTAGCACCGCTTTCGGTTCCATACGACGGCGAAGGCGCCTCGATCACATGGTGATATCGATCGATATAGATTGCACGGGCACCCAGGCGTCGCACCAAATCCTGGTGATGTGTGCTCATCAAGACCGTCTTACCCGCCGCGACGTAGGCCAGCAAGAAGTTGACCACAATGTCGCATGAATCCTCGTCGAGCCCATTGGTAGGCTCGTCGAGGACCAAGATATCCGGGTTCATCGACACCACCGCAGCCAGCGCAACGCGCTTCTTTTGCCCGCCCGAGAGCTGATAGGGAGAGGCGTCGGCAAGGTCGGCAACCTGGAACAGCCCCATGGCATCGCGCACGCGGCGCTCGAGCTCGTCTGCCGGCAGCCCCATCTGCGCGGGACCAAAAGCAACTTCCTCGCCCACCGTAGCGCAGAACAGCTGAGCATCGGCATTCTGAAACACAAAACCTACGCGCTGATGAAAACGCTGAGCGGCCGCGGAATCCTTTAGAAACGCCTCATCGATCACGTGCCCGTCAAACAGGTATGCCCCTGCATCCACGAGTTCAAGGCCGTTAATAAGACGCATAATCGTCGTCTTGCCGCAGCCGTTGGGACCGAGCAGGGCAACGAGTTCACCACGGTCCACGCGCAGCGAAACGCCGTCGACCACCGTATGGCCCGCATAGGAAAACACCACGTCGCGAAACTCGATGAGCGGCGTTGCCTCGGCGCCGCCCACACCGTTCGTGCCCGCCGCACTATTCATATCGATCGTCAAAACGTCGCCCTTCCCCATTTGCATCCCCAGTCGGAACCAGCAGCGCCTACAGCACGGCGCACAACACTGTCAGCAGCGCCACGCCGGCCGCATAGGCCGCATCGCGCCAGCCAAACCTGGCGCGCGCGGGAGCCGGATACGCACCGGCAAAGCCGCGGCAAAGCATAGCCTCGTCCATCGCGCGGCTGCATTTCATCGCCTTGATAAAGGTCATGCCCATGATACCCGCGATCGAATCGGTACGCGAAAATCCCTCGGGCGCACGGCCAACGCTGCGCAGCATGACCGATTCGCACAGATCGTGCGCCGTACGACCCAGCACCTCGATGTGCTTGAGCGCCATATCAAACGTAAAGATAACTTCGTCGGGTAGATGCAGCATCTTGAGCGCCGCCGACATGCGGCTCCACGTGAGGGTCCACGAAACGCCCAGCACCAGCGACACATTAATGAAGGTCTTGAGCGCAATCTTGAGCATGGCGCCCGTAGCGGAAGCACCCAGCAGCAGGGCAGGCAGCGCCAAAACCACTGCGAGCCCCGCGGCGCCAAGCGCCGGCACAAAGGTCGCGCGCAGCCCGCGTACGGGACGCACGGCAACGAGCACCAGCCCAATGGCCGCCATCAACATGAGGTACAGCGGGCTTTGTGTCAGGCACACGCACAGGACGCAAACGAATATCCCCACCAGGCGCACCGGAGCCGAAACGCAAGAAAGGGCGCGGTCGACCATCGACCCGCCCTCGTGCGCGCCTCCACCCAGGCGAACCCGCTCAAGCAGGCTCGCCAGGTGCAGGACGTTCTTTTGCATCACGCGATGACGAGCGCCCGTGGGCTCGTAACGCTGCTCGACCGCAAGCCAGCTAGGCAGCTCGACCATCGCCATGAGCACCGCTTTCCTTGACCGTCAGCGAGACCAGACGGAATGCGATGGTGAGCACCGCCACGCCAATCACGCCGGACAGGATATACATGGCAGCCTGACCGGCAAAGCCGAGACCCTGCTCCTCGGAATAGGCCTGCAGGTAATCACCCGTAGGCAGCGCATCGGCAAAGGTCGGGGTGTCGAGACCGACCGAAGCCTGCAGGCTGTCGTCGCCAACCTCCTGAACGGCGGTCGCGGCGCCCTCGGCGTCCCACTCACCCCAGGCGTCACCCGTGGCCAGCAGGCCCAGCGGCGTGGCCACGACAAGCACGGCAACCAAGATGAGCGTGGGGACCAGCGAGGTCTTCTTGGCAGCAGCGCCCTCGGCAGCAAGCTGTCCATCGGCGGCTTCGGGGCCGACGATAACGCTCGGCGCCGTCTTCTTGATAAAGCCGTAGATCGCGGCAGTCGCCACGCCCTCGACCACGCCGGCTACCAACATATGCGGGATCATCATGGCCGGAATGGCAATGGACAGCGGGAAGGGGCAGTACAGCGGAGCGCCCGAAGCATTCGTGAAAAGCATCGGCTGAATACCAAACTCGATTGCTGCGCACAGGGCCGCCAGGCACAGGCCGACCCAGCCGCTTACGATGGCCGAAATCGAGGTACCCCAGCTCTTGTCGTGCAAACGGCTGTTAAGCGCGCGGAACACGATGGCTGCGGCAAACGGCAACACGAAGGCCATGTTAAAGCAGTTAGCGCCAAAGGACAGGATGCCGCCGTCGCCAAACAGCAGCGCTTGCAGCGCCAGCGCGACCGAAACCGCGATAGCCGCGGCCTCGGGGCCCAGCAGCAGCGCGATGAGTGCGCCACCAACGGCGTGGCCTGTGGTGCCGCCAGGCAGCGGCACGTTGAACATCATGAGCAGGAAGGAGAACGCGGCGCAGATGCCCAGGAACGCCATGTGCTCGCGATCGAGCGTGGCGCGCACCTTTTTGATGCAGTGGATCCAAACGGGCACCATCGCCACCGCCATAACGGCATCGGTCTGCGGGGACAGATAATTATCTGGAATGTGCATGTACGCCTCCCGGTTATCGGCGCACGGAATTGCAACGCCGCTTGAATCACCTTTCCAGTGTTACGTAATGTCAGATTCGTAACACTCCGCGGGCTATCATAGCAAACCGGCGCACTGCCGACAAAGCAGCACGCCGTTATGTAATGCGCGTGTCATATATGCAGGCTCAACGGTGCCTTATACCGAAAACAGCAGTCACGTAAGACTCGGCGGCAGCCGACGCTGGCCCATATCCGGCGCAGGACCTAGCCGCGGACCTCGCCGTTTACGCCCTTGCACACCTTGGTGACGATCTTCTGGTGCGCCTTTTCGACCTCTTCGCTGGTGAGCGTGTGATCGTCGGAGCGATACGTAAGCGCAAAGGCCATGGATTTCTTACCCTTGCCGATGCGGACCGGATCGCGGTAGACATCGAACAGGCGCACGCCCTCGAGCAGCTTGCCGCCGGCACTCGTAATACGACGCTCAAGATCCTCGCAGGTCACAGTGTTGTCGACCACGATAGCAAGGTCGTGCTCAACGGCCGGGTACTGCGAGAACTCACGGTAGTTATCCTGGTTGCGGGCGCCCTTGATCAGCTTGTCCAGGTCAAGCTCAAAGGCAACGACGACCTCGTCGATGCCCATCGCTTCGCGCGCCTCGGGGTGAATCTCGCCGACCCAGCCCAGCACGGTTCCGCCGGACAGAACCTCGGCCGCACGACCCGGCTGCAAGAAAGCGTAGCCCTCGCCCTCGACGGGACGGAAGCGAACCTTCTCGATGCGCAGCTGGGCGAGCAGCTCCTCGACAATGCCCTTGCCAAAGAAGAAACGCAGCTTGCGGTACTTCATGTTCCAAGACTGCTCGCTCCACTGGCCCGAGAGCACACCCGCCACGGACTTGGTCTCCTTGGGCAGGCTGGCGTTCTCGCGGCCATGGAACAGGCTGCCGACCTCGTACAGGTGCACGTTGGGCGTGCCGTGGGCCTCGTTGTAGGCCACAGACTGCAGCAGACCCGGCAGCAGCGAGCGGCGCATCTCAGTCTGCTCGGCCACCAGCGGGTTCATGAGCACCACGGGGCAACCGCGGCCCTCGGTGGACATACCAATCTTCTCCAGGTCGCCCGGGGCGGCAAAGCCAAAGGTCGTGGTCTCGTTGAGGCCGCAGGCGCGCAGGATCTCGCCGACCTTACGGGTGAGCTTCTGCTCGCGGGTCAGGCCGCCGATGTGGTTCTTGGCAGCCGGGATGGTCGCCGTAACGCGGCCCATGCCCCATAGGCGCAGAACCTCCTCGATCAGGTCGATCTCACGCGGCAGCTCGGGACGGAAGCTCGGCGGGGTAACCA
>DXLT01000219.1:0-2389 GCA_019414555.1 Collinsella sp. | reverse complement strand
GAGAACGGACAGCGAGCGGGCCGCATTTGGACAATCTGACGTTCAACTTCAAGGGCGCGACCAGAAGGTTTGCGCCCTTTCGTTTCGCGTCACCTTGTCTCAAATGCGACCCGCTCGCTGTCCGTCCTCTACCTGCGGCGTTGTCTTGCTCCGGATGCGGCAGTTAGGGACGTTCCTTTTCTGCCGGCAGTCTGGGATATTCCTTGGGGTAGTCATTGGGGACGTTCTTTAATGACTAGTCGTTTAAGAGCGTCCCCAATGACTACACGCAAAAACGGCGCCCGTCGGCGATGTTGCCGGCGGGCGCCGTTGTCTTGAAGACGAAGTGATCCGTTTTCCTCCGTCCCCAAGGGATCATTACAGTGAGTCGATAAAGCGCTGTTGGGCGGCGCGGCCGGCTTCGTCCCACTTAAAGACGCCGGCGTTGTCGAGCACGTGGCCGAACACCACGCCGACCTCCTCGTGCAGGATATCGATGGCGTTATCCGCCGTAAGCTCGTCGGCACGGCGGGCATAGACATCCTCGGCCCACGCGGCATGGCTGCGGCAAAGATCATCGCCCTCGAGCGCGCCGGCAAGGTCGTAGCTGACATCGGCTTTGGCCGCCAGCAGGTGCTCGCGGACAGCACCGAGCTCAGGAACCAAGCGCGGCGGCAAAATAGCCAGGCCCATGACCTCGATCAGGCCGATGTTCTCCTTCTTAATGTGGTGATACTCGGCATGCGGGTGGAAAACGCCCAGCGGATGCTCGTCGGTCGTGATATTGCAGCGAAGCGCCAGGTAGGCCTCGTAAATCTCGCCGCCGGCATTGCCGCGGGAGTCGACGCGGCGGATGACGGGCGTCACGGTGTTGTGCGCTACGCCGTCGGTCGTGTGTGCGATAACGCCAACCGACTCATCGGTCCACTCGCGCCAGGCGAGGATAATCTTCTCGGCAGCGTCGAGCAACTGGGCGCGGTCGTGCGAGCGCAGTCGCAGCACCGAAAGCGGCCACTGCAACACGGTACCGCTGACCTGGTCAAAGCCGGGCACGCTAAACTGCGAGACTTCGGTGGCATGCATCATGGGGAACTCGTGTGCGCCGCCCTGGAAGTGGTCGTGCGACAGAATCGAGCCGCCCACGATGGGCAGGTCGGCGTTGGAGCCAATAAAGTAGTGCGGGAACAGGTCGACAAAGTCGAGCAGGCAGGTCAGGCTCTTGCGATCCACGTGCATCGGGCGATGCTTGGAGCTCATGGCAATGCAGTGCTCGTTAAAGTACGCATACGGGCTGTACTGGAAGCCCCAGCGCTCGCCGTCGAGCTGGATGGGGATAACGCGCAGGTTCTGACGGGCGGGGTGGGCGCCGCCGTCGGTTGCGGCGGAGCGTCCAGGGTAGCCTTCGTTTTCGATGCACAGCTGGCAGGCTGGATACCTCTCACCCGTGTTCTTGGCCGCACCTGCCGCGGCGATATCGCGCGGGTCCTTTTCGGGCTTGGACAGGTTGATGGTGATCTCGAGGTCGCCCCAGTTGGTGGGGGTGCTCCATTTGATATTGCGCGCGATGGCGGCGCGGCGCACGTAGCCGGCGTCGCAGCACAGGCCGTAGAACCAGTCGGTCGCGGCGCGGGGCTCGTTGACGCCCATGCGTCCGTTGAACTCCTCGTTTACAACCGAAGGCCTCGGCATCAGCACGCCCATGATGCGCATGGCGATGCGGTCGCGGCCCGATGCCGTGTCCTCGGCAGCACCGTTGGCAACGGCGGCCTCGGCAAGCGCGGCAAGCGTGCTCTCTAGGTCAAAGTCGGGGAGGGTATCGGGGTGTAAGAGCGAGAGTTTCTCGACCTGGAGCGCCCAGATCATGTCGAGCGCCGGACCCGTGGCGCCGATGCACTCCAGAATGGTGTTGTAGGCCCAGATGCGATCGTCCTGTCCGATCATCGATCGATGGATGGCATACTCAATCAGGCCCTGCGCGGCCTCGCGCACATCAGTCATTACAGCCATGCCGCGTAAGCCCCCTTGTCAGAGATGGCGTAGTGACGGGCAGAGCCCTCGCCCAGCCAGCTGTTCATCTTGGTGATAAAGGTGTCGACTAGGTCGAGCGGCACGAAGGCCTGGATGGTGCCACCAAAGCCGCCGCCGTGGATGCGGACGGCGCCGCGGCCGTCAAGCACATGCTCGGCCAGTGCCAGGGCATACATCGAGGGCTGCTCGGAGCCCAGTTTGGCAACGACATTCTGCAGGTACATGGCAGAGCTGGCGCCGGACTTGCGCGTCAGGACCAGGAACTGGTCGATGTCGCCGGCGTTCAGGGCGGCCCAGCGCTTATCGACCAGGCCGTTCTCGTACCAGTAGTGAACGGCGCGCAGGCAGGCACGGTCGCCCAGCTTGGCGCGCAGCTCGGGGA
>DXLT01000218.1:0-2389 GCA_019414555.1 Collinsella sp. | reverse complement strand
CGTCTCGGCAGCGGTCGATGAACTCGTCGTCCAAATCGAACGGCGCCAGGTCGGGGTCGGGGAACAGGCGATAGTCGTCGGCCGTCTCCTTGACGCGCATAACCACGGTTCGCTTGCGGCTGGGCTCCCAGTGGCGGGTCTCCTGATAGATGATGCCGCCCTCCTCGAGCACCTCGGCCTGACGGCAGATCTCGTAGGCAAGGCCGTCGTGCAGGCTCTTAAACGAGTTGAGGTTCTTGAGCTCGGTCTTGGTACCCAGCTTGGTCTCGCCGCGGCGGCGCAGCGACACGTTGCCGTCGCAGCGCATGGAGCCCTTCTCCATGGAGCAATCCGAAATGCCCAGCGTCACAAAGATGCGACGGAGCTTTTCCATAAACAGGCGCGCTTCCTCGGGCGTGCGCAGATCGGGCTCAGTCACGAGCTCAATCAAAGGCGTGCCGCAGCGGTTGTAGTCGACGAGCGACTCGGCCGCGGCGGTAATGCGGCCCTCGGCACCGCCCACGTGAACCATCTTGGCGGCGTCCTCCTCCATGTGGATGCGCAGGATGCGGATGGGCACCGTGTAGGAACCGTCCTCGCGGCGCTCGGGCATCTGCAGGTTGGACGCATCATAGCTGGCCAGATGACCGGAGCGCTGATTGCCCTCGCGCATGGTCGACGTCATGGACGTGGACAGGCCCTCGGCGTTGGCCGAAGCGCTCGCCAGGCTCTGAGCCTCGGCCTCACCAAACGCGCAGTCGGGGCGCTCGCCGGCACCGCGACCGGTCACGTCCAGGTCCAGGTGACCGTACATGGCAAAGGCGATCGGACCCTGCGTGGTCTGGAAGTTCTTGGCCATATCGGGATAGAAGTAGTGCTTGCGGTAGAACATCGAGTGGCGCTGGATCTCGCAGTTGGTGGCGAGACCAGCCTTGACGATGCTCTCGATGGCACGCTTGTTGGGCACCGGCAGGGCGCCGGGCAGGCCCAGGCACACCGGGCACACGTTGGCGTTGGGCTCGTCATCGTGGCTGAGCTTGCAGTTGCAGAACATCTTGGTATCGAGTGCGGTGAGCTCGGTATGGATTTCCAGGCCGATCACGGCCTCCCAATCCTGCAGGACCTCGGAAAGCTCCTTCATTACAGCTCGCCTCCCTTCCCGGCAAAATCGGGCGCGACGGAAAGCGCGGGCGCACCCGTGGCGGCATCGGCAAAGCCGCGCTCCAGGGCGCGGGCAAACGTGAGCAGTTGACGGTCCTTAAACGCCGGACCAACCAGCTGGGCAGAAACGGGCAGTTGAGTATCCTCGCCCAGGCCCAGCGGCACCGAGATACCGCCGTTGCCGCAAATGTTGAGCGAGATGGTGTACAGGTCGGAGAGGTACATCTGCGTGGGGTCGCTGATCTCGCCAAACTTAAAGGCTGTGCGCGGCGAAGCGGGCATGAGGATGGTGTCCACCTTGGCATACGCGGCGTCGTAGTCCTGCGTGATGAGCGTGCGGGCCTTTTGCGCGGCGTAGTAGTACTTGTCGTACACGCCCGAGCTCAGCAGGTAGGCGCCGAGCATCTGACGGCGCTTGGCCTCGGCGCCAAAGCCGTGGGCACGCGACAGCGAGCTCTGATCGGACAGGTTGGCGCAGCCCTCCTCCTGATAGCCGTAGCGAATGCCATCGAAGCGGGCCAGGTTGGAGAACGCCTCGGCCGGACCGATGACGTAGTAGGCGGCGATAGCGGCGTCCAGGTGCGGCAGGTCGACCTCGACCAGCTCGGCACCCTGGTTCTGCAGCTCCTGGGCGGCGCGCTGAACAGCAGCCTTGACCTCGGGCGTCAGGCCCTCGGCCTCCATAAACGCGGGGATGATGCCCACGCGCCTACCCTCGATGCTGTCGTTGAGATGCTCGGTAAAGTCGACGGCGCAATCCTGGCTGGTGCAGTCGTACGGATCGTGGCCCGCGCCGGTAAGCGCGTTCATGGCCAGCGCGACATCCTCGACCGTACGGCCAAAGGGGCCCACCTGGTCGAGCGACGAGCCAAAGGCAACTACGCCGTAACGGCTCACGGCGCCATACGTGGGCTTAAAGCCCACCACGCCGCACAGCGACGCCGGCTGGCGAATGGAGCCGCCGGTGTCCGAGCCCAGCGAGAGCGCGACTTCACCCGCGGCGACGGCTGCAGCGGAGCCGCCCGAGGAGCCGCCAGGCACGCGCTCGGTATCCCAAGGGTTGTTGGTGCGGTGGAACGCCGAGCTCTCGGTGGAGCTGCCAAAGGCGAACTCGTCCATGTTGGCCTTGCCCATGGGCAGGCAGCCGGCGTCGAGCATGCGCTGGACGCAGGTGGCGGTGTAGACGCTCTGGTAGTCCCCGAGCATGCGGGAAGCGCAGGTGGTGCGCGTGCCCACGAGGTTCATGTTG
>DXLT01000217.1:0-2395 GCA_019414555.1 Collinsella sp. | reverse complement strand
GTATAGAGGCGCTGAGCTGCGGCGTTGATTGAGCCGGACTCTGCCACGGCGATAAGAAAACGAAGCTGCTGGAGTGTCATCGGTGCCCGTCCGTTCGATAGCTATCTAAAAAACCGATAACAGGTTAGCGCTTTTAAGTGATTGACCGAGCGAAACAATGCTCGTACTATTCAAAACACACAAAGGCGGTAGGTAATTAAGCCGACCACGGAACCGGGATGTCAAAAGGAGGACCGCATATGAACTGCTTACCAAGACGAATGCCGGGCTCCTGTTTGCGCCCGTCGGCGTGATCAGGAGACAGCGACTTACTTCTCTCTTTTTATTTACTTTTGTTCGATCAAGGAGATCATCATGAGCCAGTTCATCAACAACCCCGAGCACACCTTTGGTTTCGATACCCTGCAGCTGCACGTTGGCCAGGAGAGTGCCGATCCTGCATCCGACTCCCGTGCCGTGCCTATCTACCAGACCACGAGCTATGTGTTCCGCAACTCCCAGCACGCCGCCGACCGCTTTGGTCTTGCCGACGCCGGAAACATCTACGGCCGTCTGACCAACTCCACCCAGGGCGTCTTCGAGGATCGTATCGCCGCGCTCGAGGGTGGCGTGGCAGGTCTAGCCGTCGCCTCCGGTGCTGCTGCCATCACCTATACCCTGCAGGCCCTTGCCCAGGCCGGTGACCATGTGGTTGCCCAGAAGACTATCTACGGTGGCTCCTACAACTTGCTGGAGCATACGCTCTCCCAGTTTGGCGTCGAGACCACCTTCGTCGATGCCCATAACCTGGAAGAGGTCGAGGGGGCCATCAAGGACAACACCACGGTCATCTATCTCGAGACGCTCGGCAACCCCAACTCCGACATCCCCAATATCGACGCCATCTCCGAGATCGCCAAGAAGCACGGTTTACCGGTTGTCGTCGACAACACCTTCGGCACCCCGTATCTGTTCCGTCCGCTGGAGCATGGTGCCAACATCGTCGTCCACTCCGCAACCAAGTTCATCGGCGGCCACGGCACCTCGCTGGGCGGTGTGATCGTCGACGGCGGTAACTTCGATTGGAAGGCGAGCGGAAAGTACGCCCAGATCGCTGAGCCCAACCCCTCCTACCATGGCGTCTCGTTTGCCGCGGCTGCCGGTCCCGCCGCCTTCGCAACCTATGTCCGCGCCATCCTGCTGCGTGACGAGGGCGCCTGCATCAGCCCGTTCAACGCCTGGGTTCTGCTCCAGGGCACCGAGACTCTGTCGCTGCGCGTTGACCGTCATGTCGAGAACACCAAGAAGGTCGTTGAGTTCCTGGCTGGTGACAGCCATGTTGCCAAGGTGAATCACCCGAGCCTGCCTGAGCACCCCGATCACGAGCTCTATCAGAAGTACTTCCCCCGTGGCGGTGCCTCGATCTTTACCTTTGAGATTAAGGGTGGCCAGGAGGCAGCTTGGAAGTTCATTGATCATCTGCAGGTGTTCTCGCTGCTCGCCAACGTGGCCGACGTCAAGTCGCTCGTCGTGCACCCGGCTACCACCACGCACTCCCAGCTGTCTGCCGAGGAGCTCGCCGAGCAGAACATCACGCCCTCAACGATCCGTCTTTCCATCGGTACCGAGAACGCCGAGGATATCATTTGGGACCTGAAGCAGGCCTTCGCCGCGCTGGACGGGTAAAGCGACTTGTGCAAGGACCCCTTGCGACTCGATAGGTATAACTGCATAAAATGCCTGCTCAAGGCGCCTGTGCGAACAATAGTTGCACAGGCGCCTTTTTTGCATAGAAAGGGCGCAAAAAACAGGGTTTTTGACACGCTTTATGCATTCGAGTTGTGGAAAACTCCTGTTGAGAGGATGTGAGTTTTACGCAATTGACGTGCGCCTTTTGAGTAAAACCGCAGGTCGCGATTTGCTCGAGGTACTATGCAGCGCGATCGAATCACACGCAGCTCAAACGCAGCAAAAACGCACTACGGAGGTTTCCAGCTACATGAGGATCGATTCACGAAAACCGAAAGCCGCCGCCCTTTCCGCCGCTCTGACCGTGGCACTTTTGGCGGGCGCCGGTGCAACTGATGCCCATGCCGCAACATTGTCCGATACGGTTGGATCTACGCCGTCCGAGACGACGCTGGTACAGCCCGTTGATTATCGCGGCGATGGTTATGGTTCCATGCAGGAGTGGAACGCCTCGATGGGGGCAAAGCGCGATTCCCTGGAGATGCGCGCTCAGATCATTATGAACATGTACGGTGACTATGCCACCGATGACGAGCGCGCTGTACTACAGGGTTGCATCGACGGTGCGGGCAGTCTTTTGACGATGGATGAGGTCGACGCCAAGTCGACCGAGCTCGACGAGCTTCGCTCCACGCTTGAGGATGCCAAGCGCGAAGCGCTCGAGGCT
>DXLT01000216.1:0-2405 GCA_019414555.1 Collinsella sp. | reverse complement strand
GCGCAACGGTGTGTGCCGGTGTCGTCGCCGTTCCCGTGGACGAGGACAACTCGGTTCGCCCCGCCGACGAGCTGGCAAATGCCGCCGAGGGCGTGCATGCCGGTAAGCCGTTTAAGATCCATGCCCGCCATACGCTGTGGGCGACGGGTGGCATCGGCGGCGTGTACGATCACTCCACCAACTACCCGCAGCTCACCGGTGACGCCTGCTACATCGCTCAGGGGCATGGCATTAAGATGGAGCACCTGGACTACGTGCAGATCCACCCCACGGGCCTGTTTTCGCCGCAGCCGGGCCGCACCTTCCTGATCAGCGAGAGCTGCCGCGGCGAGGGCGCGATTCTGCTCAATGCCGCCGGCGAGCGCTTTACCGACGAGCTTCAGCCGCGCGACGTTGTCGCCGCCGCTATTCGCGAGCAGATGAAGCAGGACGGTACCGAGCACGAGTGGCTGAGCTTCGCCCCCGTCGAGCGCGATGTGGTGACCGGGCACTTTGCCAATATCCGCGCGCGCTGCCTGGAGGACGGCCGCGACATCCTGGACGAGCCCATCCCCGTCACGCCCACGCAACACTACTTTATGGGCGGCGTATGGGTCGACAAGGACGGCCGCACCTCGATGCCCGAGCTCTACGCCGCGGGTGAGACGGCCTGCAACGGCGTTCACGGCAAAAACCGCCTTGCATCAAACAGCCTGCTCGAGGCGCTGGTCTGGGGTCGTCGCGCCGCGTGGTACATGCGTACCGGCGAGTCGCTGGCCGTGGAGCAGGCGGGCGATCCCGCGCTCGATGGCCGTCATCGCGCCCTGAGCGCCGACACCCTGGCAATCGATGATTTGGCCCGTGCCGCCGGCACGCAGGCCGTGGAGGAGTAGACCATGAATCCCATTACCATGAAGCTCGTCGTCGATGATCTGATTCTGCAGGCTCTGCGCGAGGACATTACCTTTGAGGACGTGAGCACGGTGAGCGTGTGCCCCACGGCGCGTCCCGCCACGGTGGAGCTTATCGCCAAGGCCGACGGCATCATCGCCGGCTTGGATGTGTTTGCCCGCACCTTTGAACTGCTGGATTCGCAGAGCTCGGTGCTGCTCGACGTTGCCGATGGCGACGAGGTGCACGCCGGCGACCATGTGGGTCAGGTGCGCGGCGACGCGCGCGTGCTGCTTTCGGGCGAGCGCGTGGCACTCAACTACCTGCAGCGCATGAGCGGTATCGCTACCTATACGCACCAGATGGCCGCGGCGCTCGAGGGCACCAAGACCGTGCTCGTCGATACGCGCAAGACCACGCCGGGCATGCGCGTCTTTGAGAAGGCCGCGGTCGAGATTGGCGGCGGCAGCAACCACCGTTACAACCTGTCGACGGCCGTCATGCTCAAGGACAACCACATCGATGCCGCCGGCGGCGTGACGCGTGCAATCGAGATGGCGCGCGCCCATGCATCGTTTACTGCGACGGTCGAGATCGAGTGCGAGAACCTGGACATGGTGCGCGAGGCCGTGGAAGCCGGTGCCGACATTATCATGCTCGACAATATGACCCATGACGACATGGCGGCCGCTATCGAGCTTATCGCCGGTCGTGCCAAGACCGAGTGTTCGGGCAACGTGGACGCCGACAACATTCGCGCCCTGGCCGATCTGGGTGTCGACTATATTAGCTCGGGCGCCCTGACGCACTCTGCGCCGATTCTCGACCTCTCGCTTAAGCACCTGCGTCTGCTGGACGGTAAATAATGGACGCCCGCGAGCGTCGCCGTGCCATCATGGGCGTGCTCGAGCGAGCCAAGGGCCCCGTCTCCGGCAGCGCACTTGCTCGTGAGGTGGGTGTGAGCCGCCAGATTGTCGTGCAAGACATCGCCCTGCTGCGCGCCGATGGGCACGATATCGTGGCGACCAATCGCGGCTACGTGCTGCAGGAGGCGGCGAGCAGTCCGGCTGTTCCCACGCGCTTGGTCAAGGTTCGCCACGGCGTGGAGCAGGCAGGCGATGAGCTCACGAGTATCGTCGACGCCGGTGGTGCCGTGCTCAACGTGATCGTCAATCACCGCGTGTACGGTAAGATCACGGCCGACCTGGACATCCGCAATCGTCGCGATGTTGAGCGCTACCTGCACGATATCGAGAGCGGCAAGAGCTTTCCACTACTAACGGTGACGAGCGGCTACCACTTCCATCGCATCGCGGCGGAAGACGAGCAGACCCTCGACGAGATCGAGGCCATGCTCAAGGAGAAAGGCTACTTGGCTGACCTCATGCCCTACGAAGACGACCTATCGTAGCCGATGCTGCAAACGCCCCTAAGCGGCAATCTGCAGCGGTGCCAAATTAGTTATCCGCACAAACAAAAGGGGCTTATAGGACAAAATGTGTGTCCACGTTGGGGGCATCGGCGCAGGTCGATGC
>DXLT01000215.1:0-2420 GCA_019414555.1 Collinsella sp. | reverse complement strand
CATTAATGACGAGCGCAAAGGCGCCCACAGTGACGCCGCGCGCACTCGGGGTACCGCCCGTCTGACCGACGGCGCTGTGCACCAGGGCAAAAGAACCCACGGTCAGCAGGAGCGACATAACGCCCACCGGCACGGCAGCGGACAGGTCATAGAACAAGCCGCTGCAAAAACCGCACACGACGGCACGGGTCGGGTCGCCCGAGAACACGCTTAGGCACACCAGGATAATCATGAAGTTGACGCGACCGCCCGCAATGGAGATCTGCGGTGCCAGGCCTGCCTGCAGCAGCACGCACACAATGGCAGCGATCACAAACGTGCGGGAGCTCATCCCCTGCTCGTGTAGATCCATGGACATGCCCCCTATTCGCTCGAGCCGGAATCGGTCGTCTCGGACGTGTCGGAACTGTCATCCGAGCTCTCGTCCTTCATCTTGGTTGCAGCATCGCGCGACGTTCCCTGCGGCGTGCTGTTGGCCGTGCTCACGTCCTCATCCGAGGCCGACTGTTCGTCGGTCAGCGAGGTGATGACCAGCACTTCCTCGTTATTCTCGGCCGTGGTCTGAGCGCGCACCACAATGGTGTAGTACACGTCGTTTGCCGATTTCTCAACCGACGAGACGGTGCCAAGCGGAAGGCCCTTGGGGAACACGCCACCGATGCCAGAGGTCACGATGATATCGCCAACCTTAACATCGGAGTCGACGCTCACGTACTCAAGACGCAGCGTGCCGTCAGCCTGACCCTGCAGCATACCCTGGGCGCGCGTGTCCTGCACCATGGCGGACACGCCCGAGTTCTCGTCGCCAATCAGGCGCACGGTAGAGGTCTTGGCCGATACCTCGATAATCTGGCCGATAACACCGGCAGAACTCGTCACGGGCATGTTGATGGTAAGGCCGTCGGCAGAGCCCTTGTCGATGGTAACGGTCGAGGTCCAGGCATCGCCGGAGGCACCAACGATACGAGCTGCGGTAGATTTGAGGTTGTAGGTCGATTGCAGCCCGACCAGGCCCTCCAGGCGCTCGGCAGTCTTTTGAGCCTCAGAAAGCTCGGCGACCTTAGAGGTCAGCTCCTCATTTTGCTTCTTGAGCTCGTCGAGCGTGTCCTGCGACGCCGTTAGGTTAGAGAACACGTTGCCAATCGCATTGAAGGGAGCCGCCACAGCCGAGCCCACAAAGCGCACCGGAGAGGTAATCGTCGTTACGCCCGAACGCACGGCATGAATCGGCCCTGCCTCGCCCTCGCGGATGTAAAACGTGAGCAGCAACACCGAAATCAGGCTGAAAACAATCAACGGGCGCATACCCGTTGATTGTCGCTTGGTATTCAGATTTGTGGAGAAACCCGAAGATCGTGCCAAATGGAATCCACCTTTTGGAAATTAAGCATTGGTCTGGACGAAGCCGCCATCAAACGCATTGGCCTCGAGCACGCGGGCACAGCCGTTAACGACGTTATCGAGCGCCGTGGGGCTGACGTTGACCGAAACACCGGTCTCATCGCGCAGGCGCACGTCGAGACCGCGCAGCAGCGCGCCGCCACCAGTCAGCAAAATGCCGTAGTACATAAGGTCCGAGGCAAGATCGGGAGGCGTAGCGTCGAGTGCGTCCTTGACGGCCTTGGCCATCTCGTCGAGCGGCTTGTTGAGCGCGCGACGAATCTCCTCGCTCTCGATGCGCACGGTCTTGGGCAGACCGGTGATCACGTCGCGGCCGTTGACCTCGACGTCAAGCTCGTCCTTGAGCGGCACGGCGGAACCGACCTTGATCTTGATGTCCTCTGCCGTACGCTCGCCGATGGCAAGGTTGTAGGCATCGCGAACGTGCGTGAGGATGGCCTGATCGAACTCGTCGCCGGCAATACGGATGGACTGCGAGACGACGATGCCGCCCATAGCGATAACGGCAACCTCGGTGGTACCGCCACCGATGTCGATGACCATGGAGCCGGTGGGCTCCTCGACAGGCAGGTCGGCGCCGATAGCAGCAGCCATGGGCTCCTCGATAAGGTAGGCCTGGCGAGCGCCGGCCTGGATCGTGGCCTCAAAGACAGCGCGCTTCTCGACCGACGTGACGCCGGAGGGAACGCAGACGACAACACGCGGACGCGGAGTCCACGGATAGCGCTTCTCGGACGCCTTGTCGATAAAGTAGCGAAGCATGGCCTCGGTAACGTCGAAGTCGGCGATGACGCCGTCCTTCAGGGGACGAACGGCCACAATGTTGCCGGGCGTACGGCCGAGCATGCGCTTTGCCTCGATACCGACCGCCAGGATGCGCTCGTCGTTCTTGTCGATGGCGACGACGGAGGGCTCGCGGATGACGATGCCCTTGCCGCGCACGGAGACAAGCGTATTTGCGGTGCCGAGGTCGATGGCAAGATCGCCCGCATAGCTACCGAAGAACATATCCATCAAAG